>JAPLSK010000377.1 GCA_026398675.1 bacterium
CCCTACATTCTGCAAACAGCGAAAACGGTCCCCCTCTCCCAGTGGGAGAGGGGTTAGGGGTGAGGGCTGCCTTTGAAAAACGGGCGGGTCAGGAGACTCGCCCCTACACCGTTGCAACAAATAGATAAAAAAACCCGGCGCCTTTGCGACGCCGGGTGTTTTTTCTGGTGGACCCGAGGGGATTCGAACCCCTGACCTCCTCCACGCCAAGGAGGCGCGCTCCCAACTGCGCTACGGGCCCTTGAGCAGCGGAATGCTAGCACAGGGGCGGCTTTTTGTCAACGGAGGTCCGCCGCGACCCCTCCCCCGAAGCGAGAGCTATTCGCCGAAAAGCTCGTTGTACTTGTCCGCGACCGCCTTAACCTTGGGGTCGTCCTCGGTGTACTTGAGCGTGTTGTAGGTCAGGTAGAGATCCTTGACGACGGCCCTGTTTTCGGGGTCCACCTCGAAGAAGGCCTTCTCCAGGTACTTGACGGCGAGGACGAGGTCGTCGAAGGCCATTTCGTTGCGGGTGATGTAGTAGACGCCGGCGTCGGAGAGCGCCTCGGCGAAGTCGTCGGTGGCTTCCTCGATGTTCTCCTCCGTCGCGGTGTTGTAGGCCATCTCGGCGTTGACGACGAGGGTCTTGTAAGCCTCCTCGGCGCGCGGGTCGCCCATGTCGTAGAGGACGCGCGCTCGGGTGCGCTCCACCTTGACGAAGCCCGGGAACTTCTCCAGCCCCATGTCGCAGACCTCGAGGGCCTTGTCGTAGAGCTCGGCCTCGGCGATGGTGGCGCTGCCGACGTAGTACACCGTCCGTTGGGTCTTCTCGTCGGGCATGGTGAAGCGTCCGACGGACGCCATGTTGTAGAGCTTGTGGATGGAGAGATAGTACTCCTGGGCGGCTTCGTCGTTGCGCTCCATCAGGCGCAGGCACTCGGCGGCGATGTAGAAGGCCTGGTAGTGGTCGGGCTCCAGCTCCTCGGCGAACCGGGCGTAGGCCAGCGCCTTGTCGAACTCGCGGCCGTTGATGGCCTTGGCCGCTTCCTGGCGCGCCACGAGGAAGTACTCGAACTCGACGATGATGTCCTCCATCTCCTTGCGGGAGGTGGGGTCGAGCGCGATGGCCATGTCGTAGTACTTCATGGCGGTCTCGAAGTCCCTGAGCTGGGCGTAGCCCCAGAAGAGCATGACGTAGGCGCAGGGCTCGTTTTTGCCCTCGCCGGCGATATAGTCGAGCATCTTGTCCACGGCCCGCTGGGGCTCGATTGCACGGCGGATGTCGGTGGCGGCGCCCTCGCACTGGTACGTGCGCTCGGTCTTGCAGGAGGCGAAAAGCGCGAGGCAGGCGGCGAGCAGTATAATTACAAAGAGGGTCTTGCGCATCGAACACTCCTTTTACGGGCAAGGGGTAAGACAAGGGGTTTCGCCAGAGGCGTAGCTCGCTCCGCTCGGTTTGCCGAGGGCATAGCTCGCTTCACTCGGTTAAACCCCTTGTTCACCCTCTGTTTCACGGCTGATTTCGGCCGGGTGATGATACAACCCGGGGTGGGAAAAGTAAACCGGGCCGCCTCATCCGGTTGCGCGCGCATGGCGGTCGCGCAAAAACCGGGGCCTGGCCCCGGCGGGAAAAAGCGCGGTGCGTTAAAAGTCCGGCGGGAGCTCGTCAATCTCCGCCTGGCTGAAGACCGGCCCGTCCAGGCAGACGTACTTGGCACCGACGTTGCACCGGCCGCACTTGCCGATGCCGCACTTCATCCGGTTCTCCAGGGTGGTGATGACCCTGTCCGGCGCAAAGCCCATCTTGGCGAGACTCTGGAATGCGAACTTTATCATTATCGGCGGGCCGCAGGTGA
>JAPLSK010000378.1 GCA_026398675.1 bacterium
CCCGTTCCCGACGGTTTCCGGTACACCACGTTGCTGGCCGGGCTCCTGCCGGTCCGCGAGGCGAAGAAGTACGGGGTCGTGCCGTTGAAAGAGGACCGGCGCCGCCTGGCCATCGGCACCTCCGAGCCCCAGAACGTCCCCGTCCTCGACGAGCTGGCCTTCGTGACCGGCAAGGAGGTCGTCCCTTACCTGATGCTGGAAATGGAGCTGGCCGACGCCCTGGACGCGGTTTACACCGACGCCGGCCGGAAGCGACCCGTGCCGGACCTCCCCCCGCCTCCCCCCGGCCGGCCGGTGGTCGGTGCGCGGCCGGCGGTCGAGCCGGTCTTCCAGGGCTACACGCCGGGCGCCGACAGCCCGGTGACGCGGTTGGTCGGGGCAGCCCTGGAAGCGGGGAGCGAGTTCATCCACCTCCAGGAGACGGACGGCAACCTCTACGTCCGCCTCCGGCGCGCCGGGGTTCTGGAGCCCGCCCCCTTCCAACTGCCCGCGAGCAGCCGGACTCTCCTCAACCAGATCAAGGTCCTGGCGGGGCTTCCCACCTCGGAGCGCACCCGGCAGCAGAAGGGCCACTTCCGCCTGAACCTGGGCGGCAACGCCGTGTCCGTTTCGGCCATCTTCGCCCCGACCGCCCGGGGTGAGCGCGCCGTGCTGCGCCTGGACACCAACCGCTCCGGGGTGCCCACCTTCGAGGAGCTGGCGGTGCCCGAGAAGTTGGCCGTTCTCCTGCGGGAGTCCGGCGAGGGCCGCCACGGGCTTATCGTCCTCTCCGGCCCGCCCTTCTCGCGCAAGAAAGACTTGGCCTACGCCCTTTTGGCCGATATGGACTCGAGGGGCCGGGCGATTCTGACCGTGGAGGAGCACACCACCTTCAGCCTGGATGAGGTGGACACCCTGCGTCCCCACCCCGAGGAGGGTCTCACCTACGCCGACGCCGTGGAGGCCGCCCTGGAGCAGGACCCCGACGTGCTATTCGTGGACGAGCTCTCCTCCGCCGAGGTGGCCAACACCCTCATCGGCGCAAGTTATGCCCGCATCCTGGTCATCCTCCGGCTGGCGAGCTCGGGCATCCTGTCGGCGGTGCTGGCCCTGAAGGAGATCGGCAAGGAGCCGTTCCTCCTCGCCAGCTCCCTGGCGCTGGTCACGAGCCAGCGGGAGCTCCGCCGCCTCTGCCCGCGCTGCAAGCGGCCTTACAAAGCCACGAAGGCGGTTCTCGACAGCCTTCACATCGCCGCCACGCGCCCCTTCACGTTCTACGAGGCGCCGGGCTGCGAGGAGTGCCACCACACCGGCTCCTCGGGAACGGCCCTCATCTACGAGCACCTGACGCCCAACGCCCAGATCAGGCAACTCCTGGCCGGGGACCTTTCCATCGAGGACCTCAGCCGGGCGGCCCGCCGGGCGGGGCTCCGGAGCGCCCGCGAAATCGGCCTCGAGCTGGCCCTCTCCGGCGACATCTCCGTGGCCGAGCTGTTGCGCCTGACGTAAAAAAAGGCCCGCGACGCCGCGCGAATAACCGCGATCCGCCCCGGGGGGCGGTTAAAAAAAACCAGCATGCCCGAGAAAGAACCGCCGAAGGACGAGCCGAAGAAGGATGAGCGCACGCTCACCCACCGCTACCTCGACGAGTTCCGCCAGGGCTTTCTGTACGAGGTCCTTCGTTGGGGCAACGACCGGTTGCTCCACGGCGGGAGCTTCATGCGGCTGGTGGAGAGGGCCTGCGCCGAGTTCGCCCGCGAGGGCCACACGGGATCGGACGCCGCCAGTACCATCTTCGAGGAGATATTCCGGAGCGAGAAGCTGGACCACCTTCTGGGCTGGCTGACCGGTGAACAGGTGATAACGGTGGACCCGGCGCGGGTGCTGGTGGCCTTCGAGGAGGCGCTGGAGCGGAGCATGGCGGCCGACCGCCATTTCTTCACCCGCTGGCGGGTGAGCCGCCTGACCGTGGAATTCCTGCGCACCCTGGAGCGGGTGCTGGGCGAGGACGGATACCTGACCGAGCGGTTCCGTTTCGAGTACGGCCTGTTCCTGGAGTCGCTGGGGGACGGCCGCGAAGGCCGACGGCTGACGGAATAGCGGGGGTCGGGCGCGGGCAATTTAAGACAAGGGGTTTTCCCGGGGGGCCCATTTATAACCCCATGTAGGGCAGTCGGAACTACGACGTAGGCGAAGGATCCAGTGCGACTCCGAAACGTGACATTCGCAAACTGGCTTCGGAACCATGACCAGAAGGACCCAAAGGAGCGATGGCTGCGCGAGCTCTACCCATGGCCCGTCTTGGCCCAAGTGGAGTGCGATGCGAACGAGGTCGGCCGAGTACAGCGAATCACCTATGACGACGTTGAGTATGACGTGACACTTAAATCCGTACGTTGGCAGCCAAAGCACGGGACCTACAGATATCGCCTTCTGGTGGAGTCGGATGGTCTCGGGTGGCACTCGCGCTCGTTCTCGGATGAGTTCGACATGTGCGGGGCACCGGGCGGGACCTTCGTTACCCTGTTCCATACTAAGAAAGAAGAGCCACTTGAGAAAATTGCCAGAGCGTTCTTCGGGCGGAGATGGGACGACCTTAGAACCGACTCGTTCAAGAGCCTTGCTGTGTCGCGGTTTTTGGCCGCGAGCATTGTGGGACAAGTCGCGGAGCAAGCTTTCCAGGGAGTAGCATTGACGCACTATCCGGAGACGCGACTCTTCGGTGGAGCGACCCCCATGCTCGCGAGCGGCCACGACCTGTGGCTGGGTTACCGCTTCTTTTCGGAGAATGCTTATGAATGGGCACGCCGCAGCGCTGGGAGCGCGTCGCGAGTCGTCGCCCTATACTTCGCGGACACGAAGTACCAGTTCAGAACCGACCTTCCTAGCGGCATAGAGGTGCAGTCGATTGCCCAGCTCGACTCCACTGAACTTGGCGGGCAATATGAAGACCTCATCCTTGCCCTGCTACGCGGGCTTGAAGTCCCGACCATGGCACCTGCTCCCGAGCAACTTGCTCCCATAGTCTTGGGACGCGCCCAAGCACCCGTTGCCCCAGTCATGGAAGCGGACGTGCATGAGGCCCTTGCAGCGCTCAAGCGTCCATGTCGGTCAAAGTCGGAGCTCCGTTACCAACTTGCTGCGGCTGTTGTCCTCAACGCTTGGATTGAGAATGAGCGGCGCTTGGGGTTCGTCCAGCGAAAGAAGTTCTACGCCTTCAAAGAGAAGATTGATTCCCTCGCGAAGTGGGCGGCTAAGGCAAGACTGCCCGGCGTCACATTGTGGGCAGAGGCGCTGTCCGGCTTCAAAACGCCTGTTCTCTACGTGCGGATCGATGATGTCGACTTTAGTTTCCATGCGATCCCAACAGCGCGCCACCTTCTCAATTCAGGCCACGAGCAACTCACGTGGAGCGGCGTCCGGTTAAAGCCAATCGCACCACTCGTACTTGCGTGGGCAAGAGCATTGCGGAGTAATACCACCACGGGTACCCCGTGCGAGTAGCCCGTGACCCGATGCTACGCTGCCCAACAAGGCGATGCAGCGGACCGGCTGCGCCGGCCGCTGACCGCCATGACGTTTTTCCATGCAAGGAGCTGAAGCCCCTTGTCTCGCGTAGGGGTGGGCTGAAGCCCCTCGTCCGGGAGCGGGGGGCGACCCTCGGATCGATGGCCTTTTTCTATTCCGCCCCCGCCCGGCCCAAGGAGAGGAATCGTCGTCCGGCGGGATGATGCTGGAACTGTGTCCTCCGCCACCCAAAAAAACGGACCCCGCCGGGTCCGCCTTTTTTATATAAATCGGCTAATCCCCTCCGCCTTCGGGCGAGGTCTCCTCCGTACCCCCTCCGCCCGCGGAGAGGTCTATCACGACGGGCTGCCGGGGCGGCATGAATATGTAGGGCACGGTCACGGTGACCCAGCCCTGGTAGTCGGCCTCGGGCACCGGCGGCAGCGTCCAGGTGACTATGAGTTCGCAGATGGCGTCGGCCAGCTTTACGCTGCCGGTGGTGTTCTCCACGGGGATGCAGCCGGAGATGGTACCGTCGGCCTCCAGGGTGAACATCACCTTCATGTCGCCGACGATGCTCTGGTCCTCGAAGTAGAAGCCGTTGTAGACGTCCACGATGGCCGATTGGCGCTTGTAGAGCTCTTCGGAGATGATCTGGGGATGCCGTTGGGACGAGCCGGCGGCCGGCCCCTCCACCTTTATCAACTCGACCCCCTCCTGGATCGCCTGAAACTCGCTCACGGCGGCGGCCGGAAGGGCGGCCAGGAGCACGAGAATAAATGCAATCGAACGATCCATGTTTCGGTTACCTCCGCGAGAGTGAAAACGCTATTTGCCGGGGGCATAGCTCGGTTCGCCGGGGGCGTAGCTCGCTTTGCTCGGTTCGCTCGGTTCGTCGGCGCGACCGGAACCGAAGTAAATCGGGTAAGTGACGACCACGTCGTGACCGGTGTCCGAGTCTTCCAGGGCGCTGAACTTCCAGCCGGCGATTTTGGTCGCCACGTCGCCGGCCAGGCTCACCGCCCCGGTGGTGTTCTCCAGGATGCTCACCCGGTCCACCGTCCCGGAGTCGTGGATGACGAACTCGAAAGTTATGGTCCCGGAAAGGCTGGGATTGCCCAGTAGATAAACGTCGTAGATGTCTTCGAGTTCCCTGAGCTGGGGATTGATATCCTTGTCGATCCAGTACGGCCTCCGTCGCGGGTGCAGCTCGGCGCCCGCCTGGAGCGGCCTCACGTCCAGGGGAGAGTACCGTACCCCGTTGGAGAAGACAAAGGGGTACTCGCAGGTCACCTGTCCGGGGTGCTTCTCGTCGCGGTTCGGGACGAAGAACCAGTGGGAGACCTTGTCCACCAGCGCGTCCACCAGGTCCTGATTCCGCAGGCTCTCCTCCACCACCTCCATGTCGCAGACGTACCCGTCCTCCTGGATGGTGAAGCGGAGGACGAGGCTGCCCTCGACCCGGCCGCCGGCGTCCAGGTATTCCTGATAGACGTACCGGAGGCGGCTCGACAGGTCGTGGATTTTGGCGTTGATGCGGTTGGGCAGGCGAGATTCCGACTCCACCGCCGGGCCGGTGATGGAGATGACCTCCTCGTCGGCCACCTGGGCTACCCGGATCTCGGTGTCGGCGAGGGCGGCGTAGAACATAAAGAACAAAACGATGGGTACGGCCCAGCGCAAATCCACCCCCGCCCGGAAACGAGCGTAGCGAGTAATGCCCCGGCAAAACGAGCGTAGCGAGTAATGCCCCGGCGAAACGAGCGAAGCGAGTACTACCCCCCGGCGAATCGGTTGGGTTAGTATAGCGCATTCCCGGCGTCCTTTCCAGACCCCGGGATCCCTGGGGATGAAAGTCCTCTCAGGAGAAGGCCAAGGCGCCGCCCTCGACGCCCACATTCACCGTGCCGCCGGAGGAGTAGCGGCCGTCCAGAATCATCCCGGCCAGTTCGTTGGTCAAGAGTCGGTTGACGGTGCGCCGTAGCGGCCGGGCGCCGTACCGGGGATCGTACCCCTGCTGCACCAGGAGCTCCTTGGCCGCGGCGTCTATCTCGAAGCCGATCCCCTGGTCCTTTAAAAGCCCCCGCACCTCGCCGAGGAGCAGCTCCACGATCCGCAGGAGGTTGCCCCTGGAGAGGGGGTGGAAGACGATTATCTCGTCCACGCGGTTCAGGAATTCCGGGCGGAAATGGTCGTGCAGCTCGTCCAGGCACACCCGCCGCATCTGGTCGTAAACCTCCTCATCGCCGTCGAGGCCGATGCGCTCCGCGATTTCGAGGATGCGCCGGGCGCCGACGTTGGAGGTCATTATTATGAGCGCGTTCTTGAAGTCCACGGTGCGCCCGTGCGAGTCGGTGAGCCGCCCGTCGTCCAGAACCTGCAGGAGGGCGTTGAAGACGTCCCCCTCCTCGTAGCCCACGTAGCCGGGGGGCGCGCCGATGAGCCGGGTCACGGAGAATTTCTCCATGTACTCGCTCATGTCTATGCGGGTAATGGCGCCCTTGTCGCCGTAGAGGAACTCGGCCAGGGCCTTGGCCAGCTCGGTCTTGCCGATGCCGGTGGGTCCGAGGAAGAGGAATGAGCCCTGGGGCCGGTCGGGGTCCGCGAGACCGGCGCGGTGCTGCCGGACGACCCGGGACACGGCGTCCACCGCCTCGTCCTGGCCGAGGACCCGCCGGTGCAGGTGCTCCTCCAGGTGCCGCAGGCGCTCCCGCTCGTCGGCGGAGCGCTGGCTGACGGGGACGCCGGTCCAGCGGCTGACCACGCGGGCCACGTCCTCGGGCGTCACCAGGGAGCGGTTCGCCGCCTCGGTCTTTTTCTTGTTCCACTCTTCCTCGGCGATGCGCAGGCGGTCCCGGAGCTCGAGGACCTTGGCGTGGGCCAGGGCCGCGGCTTCGTAATCCTGCTTGGCGGAACGCTCTCGCTCGTCGGCCTCGTGCTCCTCGACCTCGGCGCGCAGGCGGGCCAGGTCCGGCGGGACGACGAGGTTGTCCAGGTGGACCCTGGCCGCCGCCTCGTCCATGCAGTCTATGGCCTTGTCGGGGAGGAATCGGTCGCTGACGAAACGGGCCGAGAGCCGCGCCGCGGCCTCCACCGCCTCGCCCGATATCTTCACCTGGTGGTGCTCTTCGTACTTGGGGCGCAGGCCCTCGAGGATGGCCACGGTCTCTTCCACCGTGGGCTCCTCGACGAGCACCGGCTGGAAGCGGCGCTCCAGGGCCGCGTCCTTTTCGATGTGCTTGCGGTACTCGGCGAGGGTGGTGGCCCCGATGGCCTGGAGCTCGCCGCGGGCCAGGGCGGGTTTGAGGATGTTGGCGGCGTCGATGGCGCCCTCAGCGGCTCCGGCCCCCACTATCACGTGCAGCTCGTCCAGGAATAGAATGTACTTGCCGCCCTCGACCTCTTTCAGGAGCTTCTTCAGCCGCTCCTCGAACTCGCCGCGGTACTTCGAGCCGGCCACGACCGACGCCAGGTCCAGTAGGATGACCTTCTTGTCCAGCAGCGACTCGGGCACCCGGCGCTCCACGATGGCCTGGGCCAGCCCCTCGACGATGGCGGTCTTGCCCACGCCCGGTTCGCCGATGAGCGCGGGGTTGTTCTTCGTCCGGCGGGAGAGAACCTGGATGACGCGGTCAATTACTTCCTCGCGGCCGATGACGGGGTCGAGCTTGCCCCGGCGGGCCAGCTCGGTCAGGTCGCGGCCGAAGGTCTTGAGGGCGGAGTCGGCGTCCTCGCCCGCGGGTGCGCCCAGCTCGGCCAGGAGCTCGGCCGTGGGGATGTGGAGAGCGGCCAGGACGCGGTTGGCGCCCGAGTTGGAATCCGCCAGAATCGCGGCCAGGATGTGCGCCGGTCCGGCCTTCTTCCCCTCGGACTCGGCCACGGACTGCGCCGCCCGGTTTATCGCGGCCTCGGCCCGGGGGGTGAAGGAGAGCTGGGCGGTCCGCGCTGGCTTGGTCAGCAGCCGCTTGAGCTCGTCGGTGACGGCGTCGAAGGTGGCGCCGCGCTTGGCGAGGGCCGCGGCGGCGTCAGTGCCGATTTGGCGCGCTATACCCGCCAGGAGGTGCTCAGTGCCGATGTAATCGAAGCCGAGGGTTTTCGCGATATCCTGCGCGGAATGAACGACTTCCAGGGCGTTTTGGTCCAGATGCCTCTCCATTTTCCTCCGGTTTTTTTACATACAAAAGTCCGTTCGGAGGGGATTATCGCAATAAGCGTTCCAGGGCGGTGGTGCGGGCGACGATGGTTCTGGAGACGACGGTCCTGGCCGGCGGGGTGCTGGGGGCGCTGCTCAGCTTGGCCGAAGGGGTCGCCGGGATGATCCTGCTGGCAAAACCTCCCGTTTCGGTTAGACTGTCGGTTGTGGAGAAGTGGTGTCAGTTGCCGCGCCGGTGGACCGGTGTATTAGGTTGTAATGTGCACCGACATTGCGGTATATTATCCTCCCCTCGCGCCCGGACCCGGCGGCATCCGCCGGGATAACTTCAATGGCCATGCACGGTTACGTGTTTTGTGACCCCATGTAACCGCAGAGATTTGAAATCGGAAGATGGTTTGAAAAATACTATAATTTTCTGCTTGAAAGTAGCCCGACCTTATCATAAACTTATCACTATCATCGTATTCAAACTCGGGGCAGAAAACTGAACCCCTGGACCCAAAAACCAAAACAAGGAGCCACAATGAAGAAATTACTCGTCCTCGGCCTCGTTCTGGCTCTGCTCGTCCCGGCCGCGTTCGCGACGAACAATGCTGTCGGCAAGTTCGGCGTCGGCCTCGAGTTTGGCCCCGGCGAGATGATGCTGTGGGACGGCAATGCTCTGGATCTGGGCCT
>JAPLSK010000379.1 GCA_026398675.1 bacterium
CGATCTCGCCGGCGATGAGGCGGCCCAGCGAGTCGTCGCCCACCATCCGCCGCAGGTACGTCCGGTCCACGGTAAGCGTCCCGGCGTGGCGGACGGCGAGGAATGCGTAGCCGTACACCGCCAGCCGGAGCGGGTCGAAGGTGTTGCGGTCGGTGACGGTAATCTCCACCCCCCGGCAGGCCTCCCCATCGTAGCGGCCGTCGCTGGGGGCGGGGGGGGTGAACAGGGCGACGGCGGACGCCGCGGCTTGGCAGTGGGCCTCCCAGTAGAGCGCCAGCCCCTCGGCGTCCAGCCAGGGCGCTCCCACCCGCTCGAAGGGACGATCCGTCCCCCGGCCCACCGAGAGGTTCGCCGGCTCGAAGAGGCCCACGCCCGGATAATCCAGGGCCCCCTCGAAGCGGACAAGGTTCGGCGAAGGCGGACGCCAGGTCGGCCCGCCCGCCTGTTCGTCGAAAACGCTCTCCGGAGCGTACCCGTCCAGCCCGACGACCTCCACCCGCGCCCCGGGGAGGAGCTCGTCGGCGATCCACCGCGCCAGCTCGCCCGGGGTGAGCCCGTAACGGATGGGGACCGGCAGCTTGCCGACGAAGGAACCGGAGACGCCGTCCGGGAGCGGGCCGGAGACCCGCGCCCCCAGCGGGCAGGGACGGTCCAGGACGACCAGCGGCACCCCCGCTTCCCGGCAGGCCGACAGGCAGAGGTAGAGGGTGGAGGTGTAGGTGAAGAAGCGGACGCCCGCGTCGGCCAGGTCGTAAACGAGGGCGTCGAGGAGCCTCAGGTCGGCGGGGTTCGGCGCCCTCCCGCGACCGTAGAGGCTCTTGACCTCGAGGCCGGTGGCCCTCTCCACCGTGTCGCCCAGGTCGCCGAAGGAGTCGGCCCCCAGACCGTGCTCCGGGGCGTAGAGCCAGGCGAGTTCGACGTTCTCCGCCCGGCCGATGATTTCCCAGTTCGGCGTCCCGGACTCATCCACGCTCGCCGCGTTGCAGACCAGGGCGACGCGCCGGCCATCCAGGGCGGCGAATCCGCTTTCCGCAAGCACCTCGACCCCCGTCCGAAAAGGAAAGGGGGCCGTATCGGGGGCCGGGTCCGCCACGGGGGCCTCGCCGCCATCCCCGCCGCAGGCGGTGGCGAGGAGGATGGACAAAACGGTACAAAGTGCGGTGGCTCCCCTCACGGCGTCTCGCTGGTTCGAGTGGTGTTTTTAACCGGTCCGTTGAGTGTACGGGACTTGGGCCGCCGGTGTCCAGCCCCGGCGGGAACGGGGCGTCTTGTTAGGCGACTCTCATCCGTAATTGCGATGACGTAGGGGCGGGTCTCCTGACCCGCCCGCGGGCCGACCTGAAGGTCGGCCCCTACGAGGCGCAATCGAACGGGCGACCGTGGACGATCGCCCCTACGGGTCGGATTCGCGGATTGCGATGACGTAGGGCGGCCCCTCCGCAGGCCGCCGCGTTTACATTCCCAGCCTCGACCCTCATCCCGACCCGCGCCCCGCTGCGATGACGTAGGGCGGGGATTTGCCAGGGGCATAGCTCGCTTCGCTCGGTTCCTATCCCCGCCGCGTTCTAAAGGCAGCCCTCACCCCTGCCCCTCTCCCACGGGGAGAGGGGGACCGTTTCGACCTTCACTGTGACTCTCCCTAATAGGGAGAGGGGACACGATGCAGCCCTCACCAGGTGCCTTGCAGAGCTCCCCCACGGGGAGGGAAACAAAGGAGCCGCGGTCTCACATCAGGGGGTTGGGCCGGTCCAGCCCGCCCAGCTCGGGGAGGTTCAGCTCGGGGGGTATCTGCGGACGGGCCTCCTTGTGGGAATCGCTCCAGAGGATGACCCGGTTGCGGCCGTGACGTTTGGCGTGGTAGAGTGCCTGGTCCGCCATCGTCACCAGCTCCTCGCGGAAAGAGGTGTCGTCGGGCATGCAGGCCACGCCGCCCGAGATGGTCAGCTTCCGTTTCAGCGGGTGCGACGGTCCGTAGGGCTGCTTCTCAACCGCCCGGCGGGTCCGCTCCGCAAGGGCCAGCGCTTCTTCCGTGCTGGTTTCGGGCAGGATGACCACAATCTCCTCGCCCCCGTAACGGGCCGGGTAATCGGTGTCCCGGATGGTCTCCCGGATGACCCGAGATATGGTCCGCAGGGCGAGGTCCCCCTCGCGGTGGCCGAAGTAGTCGTTGTACTTCTTGAAGTAGTCCAGGTCGAAGATGACCAGGGAAAGGGTGTGGTTGTAGCGGATGGCGCGCTTCGTCTCCCGGTCCAGGTTCTCCTCGAAGCTGCGGCGGTTCGGGAGCTCGGTCAGGGCGTCGGTGAAGGCGAAGCTGGAGAGCTTTTCGTTGAGGTGGGCGCCGTCAATGGCCACCGAGGCGGTGTTGGCCAGGATGGCCAGAAGGCGGACGTCTTCGAAGGGGTAGCTCCGCGGCTGGAAGTCGTCCACGAAGAGGACGCCGTTGAAGTGGCCGCCGGAGAAGATGGGAGCCGCGACGAACGCGGCGATGCCCGCGCCCTTGACCGCCCCCCCCTCGCCGGGCGCCTGGACCGAAACGTCCGGCACAACGATGGGCTCCGGCGTGTTCATCATGCGCCAGGTGATGCTCCCCTCCCTCACGGGCCAGGTGGCGTCCGGCCTGACCATCACGTTCAGCCCCTTCACCGCGGCCAGATGCATCAAATTATCGGCGGGGTTAAAGAGGGAG
>JAPLSK010000380.1 GCA_026398675.1 bacterium
GTCCCAGATCATCTTCTGGATCGTCCTGGCGCTCTGCGTGTTCCTCGGCGTCTTCCCGAAACTTCTGGGGCTGGACGCCGAGGTGGAGCGGGTGTTCCCCTGGGTCTTCCTGCCACTAGCCGGACTGGTCTTCCTTTTAATCCTAAACTTCCTTTTCATCTCGATCCGGCTGGACGATGAGGGCCTCTCCGCCCGCCTGGGCGTATTCCGGACGCGGGTCCGTTGGAACCAGGTGACCGGTGCCGAGATGGACACCCTGCCCGGATCGGCCTACGGCGGTTGGGGAGTCAAGGGGGGCCGCGTCGGCGGCGATTACGTCCAGGTTTACTCCACCGTCGCCCACCGGCGGGTGGCGGTGAAGCTGGCGGGACACAAGCTCGACAAGCTCATCTTCTCGACGAAAAAGCCCGCGGAGGTGCTGCGGCTCGTCAACGAGCGGGCGGCCGCGTAAGGGCGTCGGGGATAAACTTTATCTCAAACGACAGGCACCGCAGAGTCAGGGAGTTCAATGGAGCAGACGGGAACCATTATCAAGGTCGCTGGCCCCCTGGTGGTGGCCACCGAGATGTCCGGCGTGCGGATGTACGACGTCGTCCTGGTCTCGGAGTCGAGGCTGGTGGGCGAGGTGGTGGAGCTGACCGGAGACCGGGCCAGCATCCAGGTCTACGAGGAGACGGGCGGCATCGGCCCCGGTGAGCCGGTGTTCACCACCGGTATGCCGCTCTCCGTGGAACTCGGACCGGGGCTGATGTCTTCCATCTACGACGGCATCCAGCGCCCACTCGCCGTCATCCGTGAAAAGACCGGCGACTTCATCACCCGCGGCGTCCGCGCCGACGGCCTGGACCGCGGGCGGAAATGGGAGTTCACTCCGAAATTCAAGGCCGGCGCCGAGGTCGTACCCGGCGACATCCTGGGGGTATGCCCAGAGACCTCCCTCGTCGAGCACCGCGTGCTGGTCCCCCCCGGAGTCAAGGGGAAGCTCGCCGCCCTGGACGCGGGCTCCTACACCGTGGAAGAGCCCATCGGCAGGATTAAAACTCCCGAAGGCGAAGTGGAGCTAAAGCTGATGCACACCTGGCCGGTGCGCAAGCCCCGCCCCTTCGCCCGGCGCATGACCCCCGAAGAGCCCCTCGTCTCGGGACAGCGCGTCATAGACGCCTTCTTCCCCGTGGGAAAGGGCGGGACCGCCTGCGTCCCAGGGCCCTTCGGCTCCGGCAAGACCGTCATCCAGCACCAGCTCGCCAAATGGGCCGACGCCGATATCGTCGTCTACGTGGGCTGCGGCGAACGCGGCAACGAGATGACCGACGTGCTCATGGAGTTCCCCGAGCTCAAGGACCCGCGCTCCGGCGAGCCGCTCATAACACGCACGGTGATGATAGCCAACACGTCGAACATGCCGGTGGCGGCGCGGGAGGCCTCCATTTACACCGGCATCACCATCGGCGAGTACTACCGCGACATGGGGTACTCCGTGGCGCTCATGGCCGATTCCACCAGCCGGTGGGCCGAGGCGATGCGCGAGATGTCGGGGCGCCTGGAGGAGATGCCCGGCGAGGAGGGTTATCCGGCATACCTGGGAACGCGTGTGGCCGAGTTCTACGAGCGGGCCGGACGAATAATCTGCCTCGGCTCCGACGAGCGCGAGGCCTCGTTGACGGTCATCGGCGCCGTCTCCCCCGCCGGCGGCGACCTCTCCGACCCCGTCGTCCAGGCCACCCTGCGCGTGGTCAAGGTCTTCTGGAGCCTGGAGGACAAGCTGGCCTACAAGCGCCACTTCCCCGCCATCAGCTGGCTCAACTCCTACAGCCTCTACACCGACAACATAGCCGAGTACCTCAAACGGAAAATGGGCGAGGACTGGATTCCCATGCGAGACGAGGCCATGGCGCTGTTGCAGCGTGAGGCGGAGCTGGAGGAAATCGTCCGCCTGGTCGGTATGGAATCCCTCTCTCCCAACGACCGCCTGGTCATGCAAACCAGCCGCTCCATCCGCGAGGATTTCATGCACCAGGACGCTTTCCACCCCGTGGATACCTTCTCCAGCGCCAACAAACAGTACCGGATGCTGAAGCTCGTGATGAACTTCCACCGCGGCGCCAAGGCGGCCCTCGAGACACCGGAGCTGAACCTGGACGCGCTCTTCTCGCTGCCCGTGACCGGGGACATCGCCCGCGCCAAGTTCACGCCCGAAGAGGACGTAGAGGCGAGCTTCGACCGCATCGAGAGCGACATGCAGAAACAGATCGAGGAGCTCATCTCCGAAGGACCGGGAATGTAAGACCATGTCGAAAATGAAGAGCACTCACCGCATCATGTTCCTGGCGGCGGTCGCGGCACTGCCCCTCTTTCTGGCCTGTGAGAGTTCCGACGACGAGTTTGCCGGCATGACTCCGTGCGCCGAGGTCACATACCCCGACACGGTGGGCATCGCGCCGGCCGACGAGCCTCTGGTCAGCTTCTACGCGTCGCTGGACCCGGCGAGACCCCTGATCCTGCGCGAGGAGAACGTCTCGACCTATGTCGTGCTCCCCAACTGCGACACCACTGAAATCGGCTCGCCCCGGGCGGAGGTCAGCTACTCCGAAGCCGAGAAGGAGCCGTACCTCCGGCTGACGCTCGACGGTCTGGATGGGGTGGTCAAGCTGGCCGACCTCCCGCGGGGCGAGAGCTACTGCATCAAGAACGTCAACCTGGCCCTCCAGGTGGTGCGCGTCGGCAGCCTGGAGATTTCGGGAGCCGTTTTCGCCCGTTTCCCGCACTGCTCAGTCGCCATCAAGACGCCCAACCCCGCGAACTGGATCATCGAGGCGGCCCTCCTCCCCCCGGAGGCTATGCAGCCGACCGGGCCGTCGGCGGGAGAGGGGGAGGCCGAGGCCAACGATTTCGGCACCGGCACACCGGAACTGGCCAATCTGGAACGTTTCTTCCTCACCCTGCAGGGCGGCGTGGTAAACAACACCCAGCTCACCATCCAGGGCCAGTACACGGGCGACCAGTCGGTGACCTCGGGACAGATGTTCTTCTCGCCGGCGCCCGCCACCCCCGCCGAGGCGGAGCAGATAAAAAGCTCCACCGTGGAGCGCATCCGCGACCTCTATCTGAACGCCCCGGGCTGGAAGGTGGCCGAACGGCTGACGGTGGAGGCGCTGGGCTGGAACGAGCCCTACTTCTCGAGCCTGGTCAACTGGTCGGGAACGGAGGTGGACGTCCGGCTGACCTGGAGCGACCCCGCATCGAGCACCGTCATCTACCAGGCGGTGGACACCATCGGCCTGGTCCGCTGGACCGACTTCCTCTGGTATGTGGACGTGGACCACATCCTGCGCCTGGACCAGCCGGCGGGAGAGAACAGGCTCTGGACGGGCTACCAGTCCCCGGCGGACGTGACGTCCCCCGGCGGGACGGTCCTGGAAGAGGCCGACGCCGCGGAACAGCCTACGGACGAGTAATAGCCCATGTTGAATGCAGACACTATCCAGAAATGGGGCGCGTAAATGGGAAACTATCTCTACTACGGCGACAATCTGGACATCCTGCGGCGGTACGTCGCCGACGAGACGGTTGACCTCGTTTACCTCGATCCGCCTTTCAATAGCAATGTTGTTTATAGCGCCTTTTTCGCCGAAAAGAACGGCACACGGGCAGCGGCGCAGATCAAGGCTTTCGAGGACACCTGGACATGGAATGTGGAGTCGGAAGCCACCTATGCGGAACTCGTGACGGCAGGCGGGAAGGTCTCGGACGCGCTTCAGGGGTTCAGGCGATTTCTCGGCGAGTGTGACATGCTGGCCTACCTGGCGATGATGGCGCCGCGCCTGGTGGAGCTACGTCGCGTGCTGAAGCCGACCGGGAGCCTCTACCTGCACTGCGACCCGACGGCAAGCCACTACCTGAAAATGCTCATGGACGCGGTGTTTGGAGCCAAGCAGTTTCGGAATGAAATCACGTGGTGTTACACTGGTGCGGCATCTCCTGGACAGAGGTACTTCAACCGGAAGCACGATGTTGTTTTCTGGTACTCACGGGGCGAGGAGTGGACATTTAACCCCTATGTCCTTGAGATTCCTTTTGCAGAATCCACGCGCCGGAGAGCGCAACACGTTGATGGCAGCTTCGGCAAAACACGGTCTAAACCTCTTCCAGAGTGGAAGTTCCCAGATGATTGGTGGGCCGACATCATCGCGCTTAAAGCAGGAAAGGAGCGCCTCGGCTACCCCACCCAGAAGCCCGAAGCCCTCCTGGAGCGCATTATCGAGGCCAGCAGCAATGAGGGCAATCTGGTGCTGGACCCCTTCTGCGGCTGCGGGACCACGGTTGCCGTTGCCCAGCGCCTCAACCGCCGATGGATCGGCATAGACATTACCCACCTGGCCGTTACGCTCATCAAGAACCGGCTACAGAACGCCTTTGGCGCCGCCGTAGCCCAGACCTACCAGCCCATCGGCGAGCCGACCTCACTTCCCGATGCCGCGACGCTGGCCGAGTCCGACCCGTATCAGTTCCAGTGGTGGGCGTTGGGTCTGGTGGGTGCGCGGCCGGTGGAGCAGAAGAAGGGCGCGGACAAAGGGATTGACGGGAAGATCATCTTCCAGGGTGAGAAGACCGGGGAGTTTGAAACGGTGATTCTCTCGGTGAAGGCCGGGAAGACCGGCTCCGCGCACGTCCGCGACCTGAAAGGGGTCGTCCTGGGCCGGAAAGATGCGGCAATCGGGGTGTTAATCTCGATGCAGGAACCGACCCGCGACATGAAGACCGAAGCGGCTACGGCGGGTTTCTATGAGTCCGCCACCTGGGGGCGTAAGTACCCGAAGATTCAATTGTTGACGGTGGCAGAGCTGCTGGCCGGAAAACAGATTGATATGCCGCCGCTCAAGCAGGTGGGGGCGACCTTCAAGAAGGCTCCCAAAGTGCAGAAGAGAGAACCGGATACTGAAAGCATGATTTAACTCATTGATGAAGTAAAACTGGTCAGCCCGCGCCTTCTCTGAGGTTCAAGCCAACGGAAGAAGACTGATGAGCGATAAGAAGCAAACCGCGGTGCAGCCGCTCAAGGAGTACCTCTCCACCCAGGAGATAGCCGGTCCGCTGATGCTCGTCGAGGGGGTCGAGGGGGTCAAGTACGAGGAGCTGGCCGAGATCGAGCTCCCCTCGGGAGAAATCCGCCATGGGCGCGTTCTCGAGGTGCACAAAGACAAGGCCCTGCTGCAGCTCTTCGAGGGCGCGACGGGGATTGACATCCCCACCTCCCGCGTCCGCTTCCTGGGCCGGGGGGTCGAGCTGGGTGTGTCCCGGGAGATGCTCGGGCGGGTCTTCGACGGCCAGGGGAGGCCCATTGACGACGGGCCGGAAATCATCCCCGAGGAGCGGCGCGACATCAACGGCTCACCCATCAACCCCTACGCCCGAGACTACCCCAACGAATTCATCCAGACCGGCATCAGCTGCATTGACGGCCTG
The DNA here is from genome assembly GCA_026398675.1 of bacterium. NCBI lineage: Bacteria > bacterium. Next base: position 5,464 of record JAPLSK010000380.1, read on the forward strand.
AACACCCTGGTCCGCGGGCAGAAGCTGCCGATATTCTCCGGCTCGGGGCTGCCGCACCAGCAGATGGCGGCGCAGATCGCCCGCCAGGCCACCGTGCTCCAGTCGGGCGAGGGGTTCAGCGTCGTCTTCGCGGCCATGGGCATCACCTTCGAGGAGGCCCAGTACTTCATTGACGACTTCCGACACACCGGGGCCATAGACCGCGCGGTGCTCTTCATGAACCTGGCCAACGACCCGGCCATCGAGCGCATCTCCACGCCGCGCATGGCCCTGACCGCCGCCGAGTACCTCGCCTATGAGATGGACATGCACGTGCTGGTCATCCTCACCGACATGACCAACTACTGCGAGGCGCTGCGCGAGATTTCCGCGGCCCGGAAGGAGATTCCCGGCCGGCGCGGGTACCCCGGATACCTCTACACCGACCTCTCCAGCATCTACGAGCGCGCGGGGCGGATCAAGGACCGCCGCGGCTCCATCACCCAGATTCCCATCCTCACCATGCCGGAGGACGACAAAACCCACCCCATCGCCGACCTCACCGGCTACATCACCGAGGGGCAGATGATCCTCTCCCGCGCCATGCACAAGAAGGGCATCTACCCGCCGGTGGACGTCATGCAGTCTTTGTCCCGGCTGAAGGACAAGGGCATCGGCGAAGGCAAGACCCGCAAGGACCACGCCGACGTCTTCAACCAGCTCTTCTCCGGCTACGCCCGGGGCAAGGAGGCCCAGGAGCTGGCGGTGATTCTGGGTGAGGCGGCGCTCTCGGACATAGACAAGATTTTCTTCAAATTCGCCGACGAGTTCGAGCATCGTTACATCGCCCAGGGGGACCACGAGAACCGCGGGGTATTCGACACGCTGGACCTTGGCTGGCGCCTGCTGGCGGCTCTGCCCCGGGCGGAGCTCAAGCGCATCCGGCCGGAGTACCTGGATGAGTTCCTGCCGCGATTCACTGCGACGAGTTAAAGAAAGTCTCCTCACCTTCCTTAAAAAATCGAGCGGGCCGCTCCGGCCCGCTTTAGATCAGTTCAGGGTGATGCTGCATCAGCCAATCCCTGACCCTTTGCAGCAGATCCCGCGCTTGTGAGCTCATGGTCTCGGCATCTTTCTCCGATACTGTGCCAACGCAACCATAGGTCGTTTGATTGCGTTTCCGGCGGAAGCGTTCAAACTGGGCGATCAAGGCCGGCGGATAGTTGATAGTATAGAGTAATGACTGGATAACCAAATAATGATGGGCTCGATGGGGAGGACGATAACCTTCGGCCCGTAAGGGGGTCAGAGCCGCGAGTAAGGCGGCGGAATAGGAGATATTGAAACACCACTCCTGACTGAGCCCGATGACGGAGCTGTCTGCGAGGTTGCGTTCGACGACCGCCAACAGATCAGCAATCTCTCGCGGCGACGAAGGCTCCGCCTTGAGCTGATTGGCCGACACCCAATCTCTCCAGTTCATCCGCTCCTCCGATTAGAAGGATGAATGGCTTACCGAGAATGGCGGACAGGAAATGACTCCCCTCCGATAACCTCCGTCGGAACTCCTCCACCCCAAAAAGCTGCAGGTCTACTTCCCGTTTCAGGGTGGACTCCAGCTCCATGATCCTTTCCATCAGCTCTGCGTGTTCCGTCTCGCCCACGATGAGCAGGTCCACATCGCTCCCCGAATTTTCCTCCCCACAGGCGAAGGAACCGAAGATGAGCGCAAGTTGGATACGTCCACGCAGGGGTTCAAGGGTTTGACGGACAACCCCGACAACGCCGCAGGTTTTAATAACCAGGGAGTGGAGCTCTTGATAAATGGGGCAGGTGGGATTGGGACCGTAGAAAACCTCTCTACCGTGGCGTCTCCGCGACAAGATGCCCGCAGCGACGAGGTAAACCAGCTCCCGTTGCACCGAACCATGACCACGGCCCATCTTCCGAAGCAGCTCCCGCGTATAGAACTCTTCATCAGGATGGGCGAAGAAGAGGGCGAGCAGGTCACGACGCACAGGGGGGAACAGAGTTAAATTTGGTTTATATGTACCCATAACTGGTACATATGTACCAAATTCAGGTACATTTGTCAAGATGTTCACCGCAGGTTTTGGCGGCGGCGCAGGAACCACTCGCCCACGACGACTAAAATCAAGGCCCCCAGAAGCCAGGGACTGGCCCGGAGCGGCTCCCGCCCGTACACCTCCGGGGTCGCGCCGGGACCGAGCGGCAACTCGTCCTCTGGACCGTAGAGCAGCCGCCCGCCTCCGAGCGACGCCAGGAGGGCCAGGGAAGGCGCGTCCGGCGAAAGTTTTACGAACTCCGAGAAATCGGGCTCGACCACCAGCGGCTCCTCGGCCGTCTGTCCGCCCAGCTCGGCGCGCACGACGTAGGCACCCGCCCCTTCCGCGGTGAACGACCCCCGCCAGCGTCCCTCCCTCGCCTCGGTCAGTTCCACCGCGAGCCCGCCTTCATCCCCGATTCCGCGAACCGAACACTCGGGCTCACCGCCTGCCACGCCGGTGATTTCGACGCCCACGGCCCGCCCGGTCACGGCCCGCCGCCGGTCCAGGGTCAAGAGGAGCCGCCCGTCGGAGACCGGCGAGGAGAGGTAGGCGAAGAGGTCCGACACTAAAACGTCGTAGGGGTTTTCGCCTTCCCCACCCGCGTCGAGCGCCCATCGCCACCACCCGCGCCCCCACATCACCACCCTGGGAGCGCCGGAGGCGGCGAGCGTCGCGCCGGGAACCCGCCGCCCGGAAGGATTTTCAAGAACCAGGGGCGACCCGTCCGCGTCCCTCAGCCCTTGCGGGTAAGTGAGGAGGGCGGGCAAATCGGCCCCGGCCAACCCGCCGAAGGGCCCGCCGGTCGCCTGGACGACCCGTGCCTGACCGTCTACGAGCCGCACGTCGCCCGTGTCGCGCGGGATGGGGAAGAGTTCGCGGAGGGCGCCGCCGGCGGGGACGACCAGCCCCGGTCGCCCCAAAAGCAGCCCCACCCCACGACCCTCGGCGATGCGCCGAGAGATTTCTGAAAGAAGCTCCCCCTGGGGAACGAGGTCCACCAGGAAGAGGGCATCGGGCGCGACCGGCTCCGGCTTCCGGGCCTTTCCGTCGGCGTCGTAGAAGGCGCCGTCGGCCCGTCGGTAGAGGAGGCTCGCCTCGACGCCGGGCAGGCGCCCCAGAGAGCGTTGGAGAAATGAGGAATCCGGCCCCGGCTCGCCGGCCAGCACCAGGGCCGTCATCTCCCCCTGCCGTACGTCCACCAGCAGCCGCCGGACGTTGTTCAAGGGCGTGGCCTCGGACTCGAGGGTCGGCGTTTCGAACTCGACGAGCCACCAGCCCTCGACGGGAGGGGTGAAGTGGAACAGGGCGACCGCCGCACCCTCGGACAGGTCCGCCACGGTCGGATCGAGCTCGACCTCGCGCCGACCGCCGAAAACCTCCCTAGCCGAAGCCCGCACGGTCGCCTCGGTCGGTCCATTCCCGACGAGGCGCACGTCCACCTGAAACAGGGCGCTCTTGCCCGCCAGGGCCAACCGGGGTCCGCGCGGCGCGTCCAGGGCGACGTCGAACTTGGACGCGCCACCGACGGCCACGGCGTAAACCGGGAAGGGGGCGTCGAGGCCCGCGACGGGGATCCGCCCTCCACCGTCTCCCGCCACGACGACCGCCGCCAGGTCGGGTCGCCGGGAAGCGAGCTTTTCCACGGCCTCCAGCGTGTCGGCGGCGGAAAGCTCCCCGAGCCGGTACACCGACCAGTCGAGGTCGGGATGTGCCGTCCGGAGGTTCTCCGCCAGTTCCTCGGCGTATCCGGCGCGGGTGCGCCCCACGGCATCGGCCAGGGACATGCTGGCGCTGTCGTCAATGACCAGGGCGGCGGCGGGTGATTCGAGCGGACGTTGAATCTGGCAAGCCAGGTCGGCAAAAAGAAGGGCCGCGAGGGTTATGGCGATGCCACGGAGCAAGACGAACGCGACCCTCCAACCGGGCCTAAGGTCCGGCCTCCGGTACAGAAGGGCGACCAACGCCGTGGCACCCAAAGCCACGAGCAGGGCCCAGGGCCACCACTCGGCCAGGCTCATCCGTCCTCCGGGGTAAAAGACAAGGATACCATCGCCGCCGGGGTTGGGGCAATCGTCGTCTTGTCACCCGTTCCCGCCTCTGCTAAAATTTTCCCGCCTTTTTTCCGGAGGATCCGTGCCCCCTCTCGACCGTCTGCTGCGGTATCTCAGGGATTACCTGCCTTTTACCGACTTGTGCGAGCGCCTGTCCGGTGAGGCGACCCCGGGGCTGGACCTCGCCGGGCTGCCCGCCGGGGCGAAGGTGTTCCTGACGGCGGGGCTCTCCGACGCCTTAGCCGAGAAACCCGTCCTGCTCCTGACCACCGACGAGGAGCGCGCCGAGGCGCTGGCGGCCAGCCTGGGCTCCTTCGTCGGAAACGCCGTCCACCTGCCGGACTGGGAGCTCCTTCCCTACGAGCTCCACTCGCCGGAGCGTCAGACATCCGCGGACCGGCTGGAGGCTCTTTACCGGCTCGGCGCGGGTTTTGCGGGAATCCTCGTCGCCACGCCGGCGGCCCTCGCGCGAAAAATATTACCCAAAGACGCCCTCCTCGCGCACGTCTTCGAGATCAGACCCGGGACGGAGCTGCCGCCCGAGGAGCTGGCCCGACGGCTGGGCGTCATGGGGTACCGGCGGGTCCCGCTGGTCGAAGTTTCCGGCGAGTACGCCCGCCGCGGCGGGCTGTTCGACCTCTACCCCCCCGGCGCGGAGGGGCCGGTCCGCCTGGAATACTTCGGGAACATCGTCGAAGGCCTGCGCCGTTTCGACCCTGAAAGCCAGAGAACCGAAAAGGGCGTGAAATCGGTGACGGTCCTCCCGCTCCGCGAGGTGGTGGTGGAGAGCGCGACCGTGGAGCGGCTGCTCTCCGGGTTGGAGCGGGGCGAAACCCGCGCGAGGCTGGAGAGCCTTTTCGCCCGCGAGCCCTACTTCGACGGCATCGAGTATCTTATGGGAAATTTTTACCCGGAACTCGGGGGACCCCTGGACTACCTGCAGGCGCCTCCGCTGGTTGTCTTCGACGACTTCGGGCTCTTCGATGCTGCCCGGCGGGATTTCGCCGGGCTGGCCCGGAGCGAGTACGAAAACACGCTCGCCAACCCTCCCCGGCTGACCCCCGACGGCCTCGCGTCGCCGACGGCGCCCCACACCCTGGACGGCCTCGGGGAGCGGAGCCAGAAGTACCCATCTTCCATCCCCATGCCGGCCGTCGAGCCGGCGCGGCTCTACGACGACCTCGAGCGGCTGACCCGCCTGGAGTGTATCGCGCCGCCGCTGGAAGCCCTCCCGACCCAGCGATACCACGGGCTCCTGGAAACCCTCTTCACCGACCTCTTGGACTGGGAGGCCCGGGGCTGGCAGACGGTTCTTACCTGTGAGACCCGGGGTAAGGTGGAGCGTCTGGAGGAGATACTGGCGGGGGAAAGCCTGTCCCCGCCGGTGGTCCAATGCCCCCTGGCGGGCGGGGCGGTGATGCCCGGGCTCGGCCTGGTCCTGGTGACCGACGACGAGCTCTTCGGGCGGGTGGCGCCGCTCACGACGCGCGGAAGGCGGAAGGTCACCAACCTCGACACCTTCCGGTCCCTGGAGCTCGCCGAGGGGGACTACGTCATCCACACCGATCACGGCGTCGGCCGCTTCCTCGGCCTGGAGAAGCTCGAGCACGGGGGCGAGGAGGCCGACTTCGCGAAAATCGGCTTCCAGGGGGACGCCAAGCTGTACGTCCCCATCTGGAACCTCGGCTGCCTGGAGCGCTACGACGCGGCCGAGGGGCAGAGAGTGGCGGTGGATAGGCTGGGCGGCACCCGCTGGCAGAACACCAAACAGCGGGTCAAGAGGGCGGTGGCCAGCCTGGCCGCCGAGCTCATCGCCGTGCACGCCCAGCGGGACGCCCTGCCGGGCCACGCCTTCGCCCCCGACGCCGTCTGGCAGACCGAGATCGAGGAGAGCTTCCCCTTCACCGACACCGATGACCAGCGGCGGGCCACCGTCGAGGTCAAGGGGGACATGGAGCGCGGGCGGCCCATGGACCGCCTCCTCTGCGGCGACGTGGGCTTCGGCAAGACGGAGGTTGCGGTCCGGGCGGCGTTCAAGGCGGTGATGGACTCGCGCCAGGTCGCCATCCTCGTGCCCACCACCATCCTGGCCGAGCAGCATCTCGATACCTTCCGCTCGCGCCTGTCCCCCTTCCCGGTCCGCGTCGAGATGCTCTCCCGCTTCATCCCCCCCGCCCGCCAGCGGGAGATAGCAGCCGACACCCACCGGGGCGAGGTGGACATTTTAATCGGCACCCACCGCCTCCTCTCCGGGGACGTGCGCTTCCGGGAGCTGGGGCTCATCATCGTGGACGAGGAGCAGCGGTTCGGCGTCGGGCAGAAGGAACTGTTGAAGCAGCGGTACAGCCAGGTGGACGTGCTGACCCTGACCGCGACCCCCATCCCGCGGACGCTGCATCTGGCGATGATGGGCGCCCGGGACGTCTCCAACATCCAAACCCCGCCGGCGGGGCGGTACCCGATAAAGACCTACATCGGCGAGGCGTCGGACGCGCTCATCCTGGAGGCGGTGGGGCGCGAACTGGAGCGCGGCGGGCAGGTATTCTTTATCCACAACCGCGTCCAGTCCATAGACTCCGTCGCGGCCTACCTCCAGGAGCGGATGCCGGACGTGCGCTTCGGCGTCGCCCACGGACAGCTCCCGCCCCGCCGGCTGGAGTCCGTGATGCACGACTTCATCGCCCACGACTACGACGTCCTGGTCACCACCACCATCGTCGAGAACGGCACCGACATCCCCAACTGCAACACCATCATCGTCAACCGGGCGGATCGGTTCGGGCTGGCGCAGCTCTACCAGCTCCGGGGCCGGGTAGGCCGGGGAAAGCACCGGGCCTACGCCTACCTCTTCACCCCCCCGCGTCGGGTGATAGGCGAGTTGGCCTACCGGCGGCTGGCGGCGGTGGCCGAATTCAACGAGCTGGGCTCGGGCTACCGGCTGGCGCTCAAGGACCTCGAACTGCGCGGGGCGGGGGACGTGCTGGGGCCGCAGCAGTCGGGCTTCATCGAGCAGGTCGGCTTCGACCTCTACGTGCGGCTCCTGCGGGAGGCCGTGGCCGAGCTCCGGGGGGAGGCGGCGGAAGTCCGCGAGCCGCAAACCCAGGTCACCGGCGATTTTTCCGCCTACCTCCCCGACGGGTACGTGGGGAGCCCCGAGCTCAAGCTCCGGCTCTACCGTCGGCTGGCCGAGTGCCGGACCCTGGACCGGGCGGGGGAGCTCAAGGAGGAGTTCGCCGACCGCTTCGGCCCCCTTCCCCGGGAGGTGGAAAACCTCTTCGCCGCCCTGGAGGTCAAGCTCCTGGGCGATGCCGCAGGTGTCAAGGAGGTGCGGACGAGCGGGAGGAAGATAAGCCTCACCTTCGACGACTTTTCTCGGGCGGGCCGGGTGAATCTGACCGGCTGCGCGGCGGTGAGCGATATCCGACCGCGGATCGGCGCCCACGGACTGGGGCTCCTGGAGGCCTGGGCGGTGGACGACCCGCTCCGGGCGGCCGGGGAGCTCGTCGCGCTTTTGAAGAAATCCCTCGCCGACGGTTGATTCCACCGGCACTTGACCGGGGGAGAGGCGATTGTTACCGTTACCCGTGTCCGAAAGGAACCGGGATGGGCTTCGTTGACTGGCGCAGCGGGGTATGGCTCCTCGCCCTCGGGCTCTTGGGCTTGCTCCTGCCGATATTCTACGATTTTTCCACCCCCGCCGGCGAGTGGGTTATGCCGGTTTGGCCGTTCTACGTCCTCGCGACCCTCGGAGCCGTCCTCACCGGAATCGGTGTCTACAACAAGCTGAAAAGGCGCAAATAGAATCGGAGCGAACATGGCCCGAGCGCGCAAAAAGGGCATATTCCTGACCATCGGCATCACCATATTCCTCCTCGGCCTCGCCGGGACGATTATGAGCTTCTTCGACTACAACCTGGTGATAGCCGGGGCCGAGCTCGAACAGCCCGTGCCTTACATTCTGCTGGGCGTCGGCGCCCTCATCCTCATCGTCTACCTCGTCGTGATGATCATCAAGGCCCGGAGCAGCGGGTAGTGCTTTACGTCGGCGTCCTGGAGGCGGAGCTTTTCATCCCCGAGGCCCGCAGCAAGAAGGAGCGGCGCCGGGTGGTGACCTCCATCAAGGAGCGGGCCAAGAGCCGGTACAAGGTTTCCGCGGCCGAGGTGGGGAACGCGGACCGTCTCCAGGCCGCCACCCTCGCCTTCGCCACCGTCGCGGGAAGCTGCACCGTCGTCGAGGAAACCCTGGACACCCTCGAGCGCCTCGTCTACTCCGGTGAGGCGGAGGTTACGTGGATCCGACGGGCGGTT
>JAPLSK010000381.1 GCA_026398675.1 bacterium
AGGGGCTCTTCGAGCTGGCCGACCTGCCCTACGTGGGCGCGGGGGTGCTGGGCTCGGCCCTGGCCATGGACAAGCTCGCGGCCAAGGCGGTCCTCGTCGCCGCCGGTCTGCCCGTGGGACCGCACCTCGGCCTCACCCGCGCCGAGCTGGAGGCGGACCCGGCCGGGGTCGCGCGCAATATCGAGACCGCCCTGGATTACCCCCTCTTCATCAAACCGGCCAACCTGGGCTCCTCGGTGGGCATCACCAAAGTCCACGGCCCGTCGGAGCTGGCGAAAGCCCTGGAGCTCGCCGCCGCCTTCGACCGCCGCATCATCGTCGAGGGTGGGCTGGACGCCCGCGAAATAGAGTGCGCCGTCCTGGGCAACGACTCGCCCGAGGCCAGCGTCCCCGGCGAGATTCTCCCCGCCCGCGAGTTCTACGACTACGACGCCAAGTACGTGGAGGACTCGGAACTTTTAATACCGGCTCCCATTTCACCCGACCAGACCGCCGAGGCCCGGCGCCTGGCCGTCGCCGCCTTCAAGGCCCTCGACATCTCCGGCATGGCCCGCGTGGACCTCTTCCTCGAACGCGCCACCGGGCGGTTCTACATCAACGAGGTCAACACCATCCCCGGCTTCACCCCCATCAGCATGTATCCGAAACTGTGGGTGGCGTCGGGCCTGGGCTACAACGACCTGGTGGCTCGGCTGGTGGAGCTGGCCCTGGAGCGCCACCACGACCGCCGCCGCACCCGCCGGAGCTACGATTCCCAAGGGGCTCAAGGGAAGGGGAAACCGTGAAACCGCACGAACTGGCCCGGTCCGGATTCTTCAAGGACCTCTCGCCGGCGGAGCTGGCCGACATCGCCGCCCTGATGATCAAGGACCACTTCCAGGCGGGGGAGACGATTTTCAAGCAGGGCGAGCCGGGAGACTACTTCTTCTACATCGCCACGGGCTCGGTGCGGGTCTGGCTCGGGCTCGATGACGGCGGGGCCCGCGAGCTGGCAAAGCTCGGCCCGGGGCAGTTCTTCGGCGAGCTGGCCCTCCTGGACAAGGAGCCGAGGACCGCCGGCGTCGAGGCCGTCGAAAACTCCGAGGTCTGGAAACTCGAGCGCGAGGAGTTCCTCAACCTCCTGCGAGGGAACGCCCAGATGGCGGTCAAGCTGCTCCACGTCGTGGCCGGCCGCCTCCGCCGCGCCGACGAGGTCATCCAGATGCTCTCGGCGAGATGACCCGACCGGCATCCGTGAAGAAGGCCGGAACGCCCCCCGTCTTGACCTTTCACCCGTGACGTGCTATTTTTCCCCCGCTCGCGAGGCGCTAGCTCAGTAGGTAGAGCAACGGCCTTTTAAGCCGTGGGTCCTGGGTTCGATCCCCAGGCGCCTCACCACCAGCTTGAAGCTGGACCAGCGCGGGGCGCTGGACCCCAGTTCCGCGGAGAGAAGTTACCGTAATTCGTAAGCAACTGCCGCGCGCGAAGCCGTAGATTTAATTGAAACTTGATCAGCGCAGCGCGCTGGACCGCTGTTCCGCGGGGAGAAGTTACCGTAATTCGCAAGCAAGCGCCGCGCGCGAAGCCGTTTTTTACTTCGCCGATTCAAGACGCCGGCCCCCGGTTCCGGTGATTCTTGCGCTGCGGTAGGGGCGGGGCTTTAGCCCCGCCCGTCGGACTTGACGACGGCATCGCCCG
>JAPLSK010000382.1 GCA_026398675.1 bacterium
CTCTGCGGGCACGGCGCTCCCTTGGATGCGGGTACGAGCCCAGGCATTGTACCGGCGGCCGGCGGGGGGTGTCAAGCGGGGCGGTTTTCGGTGAAATGTTGTACCCGGCGGCCGACTTTGCTACCATCACCGCGGAGGAGACGAGATGTACGAGCCGCTGGTCGTGGTCGTCGGTGTGCTGGAGATGAACTGCTACGTGTGGCCCGTGGGCGACGGGGGGGCCCTGGTGGTGGACCCCGGAGCCGAGGCGGACCGCATCGAGGCCGTGATGAGGGAGAAAGACCTGACCCCCGTAGCCATAGCCCTGACCCACGGCCACCCCGACCATTTAGGCGGCGCCGGGGAGATGGCCAGGCGCCACGACATCCCCTGCTACCTCCACCCCGACGACCTGATATGCGTGGCGGCGCTGAAGGAGGAGTGGCTCGAAATCTGCGGCCCCCGGCCCAACGAGTGGCCCCGCTTCACCCCGTATCCGGCCCTCTTGACCTTCCCCGCCGTCCAGCTCGAGGTGCTCCACCTGCCGGGTCACTCGCCGGGCGGTGTGGTGCTCTACGACGCCAAGCGCGGCATCGCTGCGGTGGGCGACTCCATTTTCGCCGGCAGCGTGGGGCGCACCGACCTCCCCGGTGGCGACCCCGACGCGCTCTTCCGCAATATCGAGCAGGTCGTCATGTCCCTGCCCGACTCGACGCGCCTATTGCCCGGCCATGGCCCCGCGACCACCGTGGGCGAGGAGAAGCGGTCCAACCCCTTCCTGGTTTGAAAAAAATACTCCCCCTCGCGGGGGTTTTAATCCTCTTCGGCTGCGCCGCCGAGCCACAGCCTCCGCCGGGTTGCGCTTTCGCGAAGGCGCTGCCCTCGGAGGATTTTCACGCCCTCGCCCTGCGTACTCTGGGCGATCCGGAGCGTGGCCCCGAGCTGGCCGCGCTCAATCGGACGGACGAGTGGGCGAGGCCCGCCGAAATCGAAGGGCTGGTCGTGCCCGCCGGCGCGGATAACGACCAGCCGCCGCTCTACGACGCGCTGGAGGAGAGTGACGGGGAGGGGGCGTGGCTGGCGGCGTCCCGGCTCGTCGTCCGGGACGACCTCGTCGGGGCGACGGCGCTTTTGGAATCGGTCCTCGGGGAAGACCCTTATCAGGCGCGGCTGCGCTATCTGCTGGGGCTGCTGCGCTTCCGTCAGGGGGAGGCCTGGCGCGCCGAAGTCCAGTTCCGGGCGGCCGCGTATCTGGCCCCCGCCGACAGCCGACCGCACCTGGCGCTGGGGCTCCTCCTCTGCGCCCAGGACCGGGGGGATGAGGCCCGGCGGGAGCTTTCGACGGCGCTGGCCCTGGACCCGACGGACGACCGCGCCTGGGCGGCGGCGGCCCTCCTGGACGAGGCGCAGGGCGATTCAAAAGATGCGGCGTTCGAGTTGGGCGAGTTTCTCCGTCTTGGTCCCGGCTTCGGCCCCGAGCGGGAGGTTTTTGGGGACATGCAGGGGCTTATCGAAGGTGGGCATGACCCGCTGGACCCCGCCTGGCGGTCGGGGCGCCTGCCCGTTCCCGATTCCCGCGATCCGGTCCTCGACCCACCGTAGGAATGGCGATCGAGGGGCCGCGGCCAAATAACCGTAATATAGGGCGGGGGCTTTAGTCCCCGCCGTTTTCACGCTCAAGCCTCGCCCCTCACCCTAGCCCTCCCCCCAGAGGGGGGAGGGGACAGCTTCGCCCCCTCCCCAACCCGTAGGCGAGCCTCCCCCCATAGGGGGGAGGGGACACGCGGCAGCCAGCACTCTCACCACTGCCTGCGCAAAAAAACGGTCCCCCGGGGGACCGTCGTCGTTCGATCGGGCTCTACAGGGCCTCGATGACGGACCCGCAGATGGGGCAACGGGTCTTCTTCCCCTTCAGCCGGGTGATGTTGCCGCAGTTCACGCAGAGGGTGTATCCGGGCGGCAATTCGTCGGGCTGACTGACCTGGAGTTGCCGGTTGCGCTCGCGGATGGCCTCGGTGTTGTCGGAGAGCTTCCTCTTCTGATCCCGGTCCTGCTGTCGTTTGGCCGTCGCCTCCGCTTCCGTGAATTCGACATCGCCCACCGTCTGGACCTCGGCCTCGACCGTGGCCTCGACGGGCTCACCGTCGGTTTTTGACTCCCTCATGCGCCGGGCCATTATCTCGCTGACCGCCCGACGGTGCTGCTCCTCGTCCATCACCGGCGCCTGCTCGGTCGCCCTGTCCGCCGCGGAGATTCTCTCCCCGGTGTCGAGACTGTAGCGGTACGGCCGGTTGGAGCTCGTCGAGGAGGGGGTGGAGCCGGCGGGCTGGGAGCTCGAGGATGAACCGCCGCCCTGCGCCGCTCCCTTGGCGTTTTTCACCGCCCGCCCGATGATGGGGATGACGACGAAGATGAGGATGATCGGGATGAGGAAACCGGGGAGGAAGTCTCCCTCCCCGCCGGAGGCGAGGAAGGACACCACGCCGCCGACCGCGACGAGCACGAGGACGGCTGTGATGATGCCGGCGTTGCAGCCGGTTTTCTGGTTGTTGGGGGTCAGGGTCACGGTTGAACGGTTGGAAGGTGTTCAGGTGGATTATAGGCCGCCCGCGGAGCCTTGGCAAGCCCCCCAAAAAGAGGAGCCCCGCGGGGCCCCTCTATCACGAACGGATGCCGTCTTTTACCGGGCGACGACCAGCCGGGTGGTCAAGGTTCCGTCGGCGGTGACCAGCCGGGCGATGTAAACCCCGGCCGGGGTGTCGGCCGCGTCCCAGGTGACCGTATGGCGTCCGGCGGTCAGCTCGCCCGACGCGGCGGTGGTCACCCGGCGGCCGGCGATGTCGTAAACCGCCAGCTCGATCGCGCCGGTCTCCCGCAGGGCGACGTCGAAGCAGACGACGGTCGAGGCCGGGTTGGGATAGGCCGCGGAGAGTGTCGTCCGAATAATCTCCCCGAGGGCGGAGACGTTCACCGGACCGTAACGCACCGCGCTGCCGTCGCCGGCGACCAGCTCGAGGTAGTAGTCGTTCGCGCCGCGGGCTTCGCGGTCCAGGTAGCGGCCGCGCGTATCCGGAACGAGGGCGCTCGAGTTGAGCCGGTCGGAGTCACGGTAGAGGTTGACGCCGACCAGACCGCCGGTGTCCTCCAGGCTCCAGGCCAGGAGCACGCCGTCCTCCCCGGCCGTGCCGGTGAACTCGGCCACGTCGGTGCTCACGTCGTCGTCCACCGTCGTGGTGCCCTCGAAGGGCCACCCGTTCTGGGCGGTGACGGTGACGTGCATCTCGCCGGGTTCGGAGGGGTCGGGGTAGAGGATGACCTGGCCGCCGGGACCGGTCCTGTCGGCCACGTGGCAGTCGTCCTCCTTGTAGAGGCAGACGAGGGCGCCCTCCACCGGCGAGCCGCCCACGGTGACGTTCACGGTGAATCCGCCGTGGCTCCAGTGGTCGGGGTACTGCACGGCAAGGTTCGCCATCTCATCGGTCCAGCCCACGGTCTCGCTGGGCCCCAGGACGGTGTTTTCGTAGATGCACCAGCGGTAGTATACGTTGCCCCCCCTGGCGGACGGGACGAAGTAGTTCTTCATGTCGGCCAGGGCGTAGCCGAAGTTGGTCTTGCCCTCGTTGAACATGGAGCAGAAGAACTGCTGGTCAACCAGGTCGCTGGGGCCGAAGCCGGGGTTACCGGGCGAGTACCAGCCGTAGCGCGAGTTCATGATGGTGGCGACCATCCCGCCCGCCGGGGCGAGGACCAGTTGTTCGGCGAAGCACTGGTAGCGGTCGAAGCCGCCGCACATGCAGCCGATGGAGTTCATCCAGCCGAGCTGGTCGCCGTTGGTCAGGGCGTAGGCGTCCGCGACCGACATGTAGTCGGGGCCGGTGCCGATGATGGTGTAGTTGGCGTGGGCGCAGTGGTTGACGACGGCGCAGTTGCCGGCGTTAATCTGGGCGATGACCGCGGCGCGGCTGAGGTTGTCGTAATCCTCATAGAGCTTGGTGACCGGGTCGAACTGGGACGGCAGGTAGAGATCGTCCACGCGGTTCTTGGCGAGGCCGCCCGAGGTGCCGGAGTCCAGGTAGGCCCCCAGGAAGAGGGCGTCGGTGGTGTGACCCGCCGGAATCTCTTTCTCGTAGGTCAGGGTCTTGGAAACCACGGTGTCCACGAAGTCCGGCGTCATCACGGGGTACCGGGAGACGTAGACGTCGGGAAACATGTCGGGGTTGTCGTCGGGCCACTCACCCCAGTATCCGTCCCCATCCTCGTTCCACGTTCCGTCCAGGTCCGAGAAGTAGAGATCGCAGGGGATGTGCTGGTCGTCATCGGAGCAGCCTCCGATGACAACGTACCCCCGGCGCTCTTGGTCGAAGCTGCAGTCCCCGCCAAGGACCACCCACTGGGTGGACCAGTTTTCGTAGGCGTCTATGATGAAGTTCCGGATGCGCTCCGCGTTGTCGCTGCCGGAGTAGTTGTCGAAGATGTACTCCGTGGTGACGATGGCCGTGGTGTAGCCCTTGAGGAGCTTCCAGTCCCTCAGGGGCGAGAAGCTTTCGACGAAGGCCTCCGGGGTTATCAGGACCCATTCGGCGGTGTCGCCGAAGTCGGGTGAGTTCATGCCGGGCTCGGGATGGGGCGTCCCGGTGAAGGTCGGCTCTACCACCGGAATGGACACGTAGACGTCCCCTGGATTGAGGACCATGCTCCGGATATTTTCCAGGCCGAACTCCGCCACCTGCCGCGTCACCCGGTTGGGGACGCGCACCTCGTAGGACAGCGGTTCGGTCGTTATCTCGAACTCGATGCGGGTGATGACCGAGAGGGCGCCCGAGGCCGGCTCGTAGATGAAGGGGCTGAACTGGACCGCGGCCACGCCGTAGCCCGAGATGTTGCCGCCCCCGGCGGCCGTCAGGGGGACGGCGGGGTACGGGTCGGAGGAGGAGTAGATGCCGTCGTCGAAGACCGCCCGGAACTCGGCGGGTTGGCTTACCGGCCGCGGGGTGTTGGCCGGCAGGACTACGTAAAATCCCGGCAGCTTCTGCACCGTGAGGTCGGTAACGGTGACCTCGGTGGCGCCCAGGCCCGCCGGAACGCTGATGAAGAGGGGCACGGTGGGCAGCATCGGAACGCCCTCGTCGGTCGGATAAATTCCCTC
>JAPLSK010000383.1 GCA_026398675.1 bacterium
GGGTGTGGACACCCGCCCCTACTGAGGCGCGAATCGCGCATCGCCCTCGTAGGGGCCGACCTTCAGGTCGGCCCGACCCCCCCTCTCCCCGTGGGAGCGGCGCGCCGACGGGGATGGGGGTGAGGGCTGCCTTTGATAAACGCGGCGGGGATAGGAATCCCCGCCCTACGTCATCGCTATTTATGAGGCACAGGCCGGGGTAAAGGTCAGGGCATATAAATGTCGGGGACTAAAGTCCCCGTCCTACATTTAGGCCCACGGCGTGGATAAACCCGCGGCGGGTGTGTAAAGCCGCCACCGCGGCATGATTCACCTTAGCGGGTGATCGAGGCGGGTGCTATAATCCGGGGGCGTAAGTCCGAGATGGTCGCCGTGGCCTGATTTTTGCTTATGCTAAGGGAAGGGGGCCCGAGTGAAAGTATTGGTAACGGGCGGCGCCGGATTCATCGGCAGCCACATCGCCGACCGCTTCGCCGCCGAGGGCCACGCCGTCCATGTGGCGGACAATCTCTACTCCGGCCATCGCCGCAACCTCGACCCCGCCTGGGGCTTCAGCGAGCTGGACGTCTCGCAAGGCGACGGTCCCGGAAGCGGCGCCGGTTCGCTCCGGAAACTCTTCGAAGCGTTCGCCCCGGAGCTGGTGGTCCACGCCGCGGCCCAGGTCCGGGTCCGCTGCGACGACCACCTCCTCGACGCGCGGTACAACGTCCTCGGGTCGCTGAACGTGATCCACCTTGCGGCTGTCCACGGTGTGCGGCGGCTGGTCTACATCTCCACCGGCGGCGCCGGCTACGGCGAGCCCGAGTACATCCCCTGCGACGAGGACCACCCCATCCGGCCGATGAGCGCCTACGGCATCAGCAAGCTGACGGTGGAGCACTACCTGCGGCTGTACGCCCTCGAGCGCGGCCTGGACTACGCGGTCATCCGGCCCGGCAACGTCTTCGGTCCGCGTCAGGACGAGCGGGGCGAAGCCGGGGTGTGCGCCATCTTCACCGGCCTGATGCGCGCTGGGGAGCAGCCGGTCGTTTACGGCGACGGCTCCAACACCCGGGACTACGTGTACGTGGGCGACGTGGTGGAGGCGGTTTGGCTGGCCGCCACGCGGCCCGAGGCCTCGCGCCGGGTGTACAATGTGGGCACCGGCGTCGAGACCAGCACCCTGGACATCTACGACCACCTGGCCTCGCTCACCGGCTATCGCGGGAAACCGAAATATGCCCCCGAGCCCAACGAGGTGAAGCGGATCGCCCTGGACAGCGGTCGGATACAAAAAGAGCTGGGCTGGAAGCCGAAGCTCGACCTGCGCGCGGGACTGACCCGGCTGGTCAACTGGTCCGCCTCGGGCAGCCCTCGCTGAAGCACCGACCTTGAGGGGTAGAGCCTGCGGCGCCGCCCATCTACTAAATCACGGTTTTCTAATCCGGGTCGTTGAACCGCCCGCGGAGGGTGCATGGCGACGATTCTTGTGGTGGAGGACGAGGCCAACCTGCGACGGGCGGTCTGCCTCGGTCTGGAGCAAAGGGGATACCGCGTCCTGCAGGCGGGCACGCTGGGCGAGGCGCGCCGAAAGCTCCTCGGAAGTACGCCCGACGCCGTCCTCCTGGACCTCCGTCTGCCAGACGGAGACGGCCTCGCGCTCCTGGGCGAGATGAACGCCGGTCACCCCGAAACGCCCGTGGTGATTCTCACCGCCTACGGCGACGTGGACACGGCGGTGCGGGCGCTGAAGGCCGGGGCGGAGGATTTTTTCGAAAAGCCCTTCGAGCTCGAGGCGCTGGCGCTCATCCTGGAGCGGCTCGTCGAGAAGAAGCGGCTGCGGGACGAGGTGGCGTCCTTGCGGGAGAGGCTGGGCGACGCGGAGCCGCTCGGCGATTCCCCGGCCTGGCGGGCGGTCATGGAGACGGTCCGCCGGGTGGCCCCCACGAGCGCCACGGTGCTCTTCACCGGCGAGAGCGGCACGGGCAAAGAGGTGGCGGCCCGGGCGCTCCACCGCCTGAGCGGCCGTAAGGGCGAGTTCGTGGCGGTGCACGCGGCGGCCCTGCCCGCCGAGCTTCTGGAGAGCGAGCTCTTCGGCCACGCCCGCGGGGCCTTCTCCGGCGCGGTGAAGGACAAGCCCGGCTTCTTCGAGCGGGCCGACGGCGGCACCCTCTTCCTGGACGAAATCGGCGAGCTCCCGCAGGCGACCCAGGTCAAGCTCCTGCGGGTCCTCCAGGAGGGGGAGACGGTCCGCCTGGGCGAGACGAAACCGCGGCGGCTGGACCTGCGCCTCGCGGCGGCCACCAACTCCGACCTGAAGGCGGCCGTGGGGAGCGGAAAGTTCCGCGACGACCTCTACTACCGGCTGGCGGTGGTGACGGTGGAGCTGCCCCCGTTACGGGAGCGGGGGGAGGACGTGCCTCTGTTGACGGGGCATTTTTTGAGGCGGGCGGCGGCGACGCACGGGCTACCCCCGCGGAGATTCACCCCGGAGGCGGAACGTTTCTTGCGCGGGTACGCCTGGCCGGGCAACGTGCGCGAGCTTTCCAACCTCTGCGAGCGGCTGGTGATTCTCGGCCGCGGGGAGGAGATAGCCCCGGAGGAACTGCCCGCGGAGATTGCGGGAGCCGGGGCCACGGACTGGCCCCTGCCGCCGACCGGAGAGATGGGCTTGGACGAGGCGCTGGAGAGGCTGGAGCGGGGGATGCTCGAGCGCGCTCTGGCCGAAGCCGGGGGAGTGGCGCAGCGGGCGGCGAAGATTCTGGGCATCGGGCGCGGCGCCATGCAGTACAAGCTGAAGAAGTACGGCCTGGCGTGACGCATGGTTTCATGCGCCGGATAACGCGTTGATTATTAATGAGTTTGCTAAATTTTGAACCCCCGACTGCCGTCCGGGGGCCTTTCGTTGACCAAAAACCTGCGCCGGCGGGGTCCCCGGTCAGGGACGGGTAAATCGCACGAATTGCCCAAGGCCTGTATTATCAGTGAAATACACTCAGCCGTTTTCGCCCGCCGGACCCCTGGCACGCCCCTTGCTTTTAATACCGGCAAAGGAGAAAGATGTTCATCATCGCGCTGATATTCGCCATGCCCGTCCTCGGCCTCCTCGCCGGATACCTCCAGCGGCGGGATGGGGACCGGGTCCGCCTCCTGTGCCCGGCCTGCGGCGGCGAGATTTCCCGGGACTACCTGGCCTGCCCCCACTGCGGGTCGCGGCTCCAGTCCGCCTGCCCGGCGTGCGGCAAGCCGGTGCGCTCCCTCCGGAAGAGCTGTCCCCATTGCGGGACGCCGCTGGGGGGTGAGGCGAGGTGAAAAAGCCGGTAATCGCGGTTCTTGGGGTTCTTTCCGTCGGGGCGGTCGTTGCCGGGGTGGCGCTCATCGGCGTCTTCTGGCACCATGTCGAAGGTTGGGGACCGCCGCCGAGCCCCTGGCGTCACGGGGCGCAGGAGTGCCTCCAGGCGCCCGAGGAGCTGCCGCCGCCGATGCTCGAAAATCTTGACCGGATGAGCGCCGAGGAGAGGGAAGGGGCCCTCGACTTCTTCCGCGGTCTGCGTCCCGGTCAGCGCCGGGAGGCCCTCCGCGAGCTCGGGGAGTGCCCTTCGGCCGAGTTCCGGGAACGGCTGGGTGGGATGATGGTCGAACCGCCGCACCCGCCCTTCCTGTGGCCGCTGGTCCTGTTGTTCTTCGGGAGCCTGGGCCTCGCGCTGACGCTGTTTTGGGCAATCCGACGGAAAGACGGCGGGGCCCGGCTCGAACGCTGCCCCCACTGCGGACGCCCCGTGGAGACCGGCTGGAACTACTGCCCCTACTGCACCGGTCCGCTGGGATCCGGCAAAGGCTCGACCGACGCCGATTCATCGTGAAATTCAACGCGTCCCGCCTGGCGGGAACGCTTAAAAGGAGAGAGATGATACGCAGAAAAACGACCCTGATTCTCGCCCTGATAACAGGCATCCTCTTAGTCACCGCCCTGCCCGCGGTATCGGAGGGTCCGCACCGCGACGGCGGGGGGCCCGGTGAAGGGGGCGGCCCCATGTGCATGGCCTTCATCCCCGGCATCACGGCGGATCAGCTCGAGTCCATCGCCGCCATCCGCGACGAGCACCACGATGCGATGCAGGACCTGCGCGACAAGCTTTACGAGGCCAAGAACGCCTTCCGGGAGCTGATGCGCGACCCCGACCCGGACCTCGCCGCCGTGCGTAAGGCCAAGGAAAAACTGGACGCCCTGGAGACCGACATGCTCATCGCCCGGCTGGAGATGCGCGCCGCCGTGCGGAATATTTTGACCGACGGGCAGCGGATCTTCTTCGACGAGATGCAGGCCTTCGACCACCACGAAGGGGGCATGGACCCCGGCATGGGTTCCGGTCCCGGTATGGGATCGTGTCCCGGAATGGGCCCCGGATCGGGCATGGGCCCCGGCCCGGGCATGTCCGACGACTAGCGCCGAACCCCCTCCCTCCCAGGTGAGGCGCAACAAGGGGAACCCCCGCGGGTTCCCCCCTTTTTTCCATGGGTAGGGGCGGGTTTTAAGACCCGCCCGTTTGTTATCCACAGCCGTGCGCCTAAATGTAGGGCGGGGACTTTAGTCCCCGCCGTTTTTGTTTAAGGTAGCCCTCACCCTAACCCTCTCCCACAGGGAGAGGGGGCACGCTCCGGTCCGTGCCTCGCAGGCCTCCCACGGGAAAGGCGACATACAGAGCTGCCGCCCTACGCAGTATGGCATTGGACGTAGGGTGGGGGCTCCGTACCCCACCCGGTTCCACCCCCCTCCCCGGCCCGTAAGCGAGCTTCCCCCCAGAGGGGGGAGGGGGAATAGAGCAGCCCTCACCCTGCGTAGGCGCCCTCTCCCTCGGAGAGAGGGAAACCGTTTTCGCTGTGTGCCTATATGTAGGGCGGGGATTTTAATCCCCGCCGCTTTCCACCCCGACCCTCACCCCTGGTTGCGATGATG
>JAPLSK010000384.1 GCA_026398675.1 bacterium
GGCGGGATTAAAGCTCCACCACCCTCTCCGCCGCGCCCTCCAAAAATCCCCTCCCCGGATCGGCCACGACCACCAGCCGCGCCGACGCCTCGCCGGCAATCCAGGAAATCAGCGGCTCCCTCTCGGAGGGCCCCAGACCGGCGAAGGGGTCGTCCAGGAGGAGGGCCGCCTGCTCCAGCGCCGCCCGCGCCCCCAGGGCCAGCGCCAGCCTCCGCCAGCGGTCCATGCCGGCCAGGGGCGCATCGTCGGCGATTTTTCCGACGAGCGTCTCGGCCCGCGCCAGCGCCGCCTCGCCCAGCTCCCCCGCCCGCTCGGCCAGGTGCCACAGCGCCGGGTTCTGGCCCAGGTAGAGGTTTTGGGCGAAGGCCCGCCGCCGCTTCCGACCCGACAGCCGCCAGGGCTCGATCCCGTCCACGATAATCCGTCCCGCGTCGGGCCGCAGGGCGCCGGATAAGAGAAGCAGGAGGCTCGACTTCCCGGCGCCCGGGCCGCCGGTTACCGGGACGAGCCCCCGGCGCGGCAGCTCCAGGTCCAGGCCCCGGAAAATCTCGACCCGTTTTTGGCGGACGAAGGGCCCGCCCAGGCCGATCGGTCGGCTCAGGCGGACGCCTTCCATGGCGATGTAAGCGGCGCTGGGGCTGGATTGGGGCATTTTTTAAAAACGTGCGTCCGGTAGATTTTAACAGAAGGCCGCCGGGGGTATGCGGACGCGGGCCGACCGGTCGGTCAACCCCCACGAGGTTCATTCCTAAATGTAGGGCGGGGATTTTAATCCCCGCCGCTTTCACGAACCAAACCTCGACCCTCACCCCAACCCTCTCCCTAAAAGGGAGAGGGGGGACGGCCGCCGACCCACGCCCCCGCATTTGCGATGACGTAGGGCGGGGATTCCCATCCCCGCCGCTTTTTTCAAAGGCGACCCTCGACCCGACCCGCGCTACGCCGAATAACCCGCCCGGCGCCGGACCAGGAGCTCCACCAGCGCCCGCAGCTTTTCCTGGTTGCGGCGCATGTCGAAGCGCCGCTCCACCGTCCGCCGGCCGGCCTCGGCCAGCCTCCCCGCCAGCGCCGGGTCGTCGAGGAGCCGTTCGAGGGCGTCGGCCAGGGCGACGGGGTCCCGAGGCGGCACCAGGAGCGCGTCCACGCCGTCGGTCGCTATTTCCGGTATCCCCCCGTTGTTCCCGCCCACCACGGGCCGCTCGAGCGCCATCGCCTCGATGACCGCCCGGCCGAAGGGCTCCAGGTCGCTGGGCACGGCGACGATGTCCGCCGCCCGGACGTAATCCCGCACGTCAGCGACGAAACCGGCGCGCACCACGGCCCCGCCGAGCCCCTCCCGCGCGATGATTGCCTCCAACTTCGACGCGAAGCCGGGGTAGGCGTCCTCCTGGGGCTCCCCGACCAGCAACAGGCGCACTTGTGTATGTCCGCGTCCGCGCAGGAGGGCCACCGATTCCAGGAGCGTGTCGGGGCACTTGAACGGGGCGAAGCGGCCGTAGTAGCCGATGGTGGGATGGCCGTTCAGCCCGAGGCGTTTTTTCAGCCCGGCGTCCGGGGGGCCCGGTCGGAATCTATCCAGCCGCACGCCGTTGAATATTTTGAAGAGCTTGTGCGGCCGCAGGAGCGCCCAGGGCACCGCCGCCCGCAGGACCGTTTCCGAGATGACCACGTAGGCGTCCGCCAGGGCGTAGGCCAGCCGGTCCGCGAGCCCCGCATCGCGGCACATGCGGATGTAGCCCAGCGCCGCGGTGGGCAGCCCCACGACGGCGAGCCCGGCCAGCAGCCGCCCGATGAAGGATTCGCCGTAGAGGAGCGCGGCCCGCTCCTTTTTGATAATCCGCCGCAGGCCCCGCACGGTTCTATAAAGGTCCCGCGCCAGGCGCCAGGGCCGCCGGAGACCGCGGACGTGGAGAATCCCCGGAGCCTCCAGCCGACGGCACTCCACCCCGCGGCCCTCGTAGAGCTTCCTGAACGCGGGATTCTCTTCGTTGTACACGACCACCGGCCGCCAGCCTGGGGGGAGCCCCTCGATGAAGCCCAGGAGGCTGTGGTGGCTGCCGCCGACGGCGGTGTAGGGGATGTAGAAAAGGGCGGTTCGCCGCGGACGGCCCATGTTTTCCCGCATAGAATAGGGCGGGATTATGCTATTCGCCGGAGCGGGTGGTGTCAAGGCGGCCTGCCGGAGTTGACACTGCCGCCCCTTTTGCCGATAATGGGCGGGACCGTGGGCTGGAAAAAATCGCCGGGTTCGGCTATCCTTTCCGAACCCTCGAAGAGGTCCCTTGCCAGTAAAAAAGGGGTGGAACATGCGGAAACTGCTTACTATCGCCGTGCTCCTCGCCCTGATCGCGGCCACCGCCGTCGGCGCCGAGGCCCTGCGCAAGGCCCCCCTCTTTCAGCTCGACGACGTGAACGGCGATGCGGTCAAGCTCTCGACCTACATCGGCGAAAAAGTGGTCGTCCTCGACTTCTGGGCCGTGGGCTGCGCCCCCTGCCTGGCCGTCATGCCCCACATGGAGAGCATATGGCAGACGTACGGGGACGATGGGCTCCAGGTCATCGGCATCTCCGAGGACCTTCCCCGCAACGTCTCCAGCGTGAAGGCCAAGGCGAAGGAGGTCGGGGTCACCTACACCATCGTTCTGGACAAGAACGCCGCGGCGCTCACCGCCTACCAGGGCGGCGACGCCGGCATCCCCTTCATCGTCGTCATAGACCTCGACGGCAACATCTACCAGACCTTCCGCCGCATCCAGCCCGGCGACGAGGACAAGATTGAGACGGCGATCCGCGAGGCGCTGGGGCTGGAGTAGGTCAACCCCTTACGGTTACACACCCGCGACCGGCCGCCGACGCGACCGGTCGTCCATTCTCGAAAAAGAAAACCGTGCGTCACCCCAGACAGGAGGCGGCAACCGTGCATATCCCGGCCATCCTTGCCACCCTCATCCTCGTCGTCCCCGCCCTGGCCCAGGAGCCGGAGGAGGGAGACGCCCCCGAGGGTGGGGAGCCGGAGGTCCCGCCGGTGGGCATCATCGGCCTGGACACCGACCCCGGCGTCTCGATCCAGGTGACCAATACCGCCGTGTACCGGCTGCACGACTACGCCCTAGTCAACGGCGGGATGGACAAGATTTACGGCCTGCAGAGCTTCGAGGACGACCTGACGGCCACCTTCGGGGTGGGGAATTTCTACCTGGCGGGTACGCTGCGGTTCTGGCAGCCGCGCTACGACAACTTCGCCGGGGAGCGGGTGTACGAGGCCGACCTGTTCAAGTGGTACGCGGGCTACCGGAGCGAGGAGGCGGAGGGTTACTACGGGACGATCTACACGACCTTCGGCCGCGGGTTGACCCTGCACCTCTACGACGACCCGGTTTTCGAGGACGTGGACAAGTTCATCCAGGGCTTCTACGGGCGGCTGGACCTGGGCTGGATTTCCGCCACGGCCCTGG
The DNA here is from genome assembly GCA_026398675.1 of bacterium. NCBI lineage: Bacteria > bacterium. The sequence goes on from JAPLSK010000384.1 coordinate 3,456, forward strand.
CCGGACGGGGCTCGTACGACTCCGACCCCATCACCGTCCGGACCGACGACGTGCGCGGCTTCGAGATTTCCGTGAACCCCTTCCTGCCCTGGATCGAGGTGGGCGGGAGCGTCGTCTCCATGGACCAGCACCTGGGCGACGACTTCTTCACCGGGGAGGCCGTCCGCAAGCGGCTCTTCATGCCGGCGGCCCACCTCTCCGTCACCACGGACTACGCCGACCTCTACGCCGAGTACGCCCGGAGCGACGGTTACGAGTTCTCCGGCCTCGATTTCGTGCCCTACTCCGGCAGTGCCGTTTACGCCTCGGCGGTGGGCTACCTGGGGCGCAACTCCCTCCTCATCGAGTACAAGAACTACGACCACTTCTACAACCCGTGGAACGCGCCGCCCGAGGTGAGCTTCTCCGGCAAGCCGCTGGAATCCACCCACGTCGGGGTTGACGAGGAAGGATACCTGGCGCGGCTGACCGTATCCCCGTTCATGGGCCTTTCGGTCTCGGGCGGCTACTGCGACGCGTGGGATTCGGACCGTGAGCGGGAGCGGCCCGAGTACGGCGGCGAAGTCCGCTGGGACGCCTGGCCCTGGCACGTCGTCGGCGGGGTCTGGCTCCACGACGAGAGCTACGAGGTCGGCGACACCGGCACCGACGCCTACTACCTCTACGAGCGCGCCGAGCTCTGGCCCGACCTCGAGGCCTCCTACACCTTCGAAAACGGCCACTCCCTGGCACTGCACTTCCGCTTCGAGACCATTGACACCCACGAGGTGCCGGGGAGAGACCCGGAGACCGAGAGGAACGAAGAGAACCCGCAAGGGGCGCTGACCTACAACTGGCCGGAGTACTTCTCCGCCACGCTGTCGGCCCAGTATGCGATGGGTGACCCGCGGCTGAACGAGACGCGGAACTACTGGCTCGCGGGGGAGGTCACGGTACTCCTGGGCCCCGACCCCGACCTGACGTTCTACTACGGTAACCAGCGCGGGGGGCTGGTGTGCTCGGGGGGGGTGTGCCGGGAGGAACTGCCCTTCGACGGGCTGAAAATCACGTTGGAGAGCCGCATCTGAAGCCGGGCGGGGTGAGGGCTGCCTTGTAAAAAAAGACGGGCCGACCTGAAGGTCGGCCCCTACGTCATCGCAACGGGCGCGCGCCGGTGTGAGGGTTGCTGCAAACCCCCTCTCCCTTCTAGGGAGAGGGTGGGGGTGAGGGTCGGGGCAAAGAACGTGAAAGCGGCGGGGATGGGAATCCCCGCCCTACATTCAGGCGAATGGTGGTGGATGACCGACCGGGCGGGTGTGAACCCCCGCCCCTACCACCCCCCGACGTCGTCGCGGAAGGAACTGGACAAGGGGCGGCGCAGTCGGTAAGATAGTTCCCCGGCTACATTCCAACCCCGGATAAATTGATCAAAGGCATTGGCGTAGACCTGGTCGAGGTGGAGCGCTTCCGGCGCGGTCACGACGAGGGGGGCCTCGAGTTCACCGAGGAGGTCTTCACCCCGACCGAGGTGAAATACTGCCGCTCCCAGGCGCGGTACTGGGAGCACTTCGCCGCGCGATTCGCCGCCAAGGAGGCGGCCTTCAAGGCCCTCGGCGCCGGGCTGGCCCAGGGTCTGCGCTGGAGGATGGTCGAGGTGGTGCGCGACGAGTCGGGCGCGGTCTCACTCCTCTTCAGCGGGAAGGCCACCGAGCTGGTCCGGTCCCTGCGGATTATAAAAATTCACCTCACCCTGACCCACAACAGCCACTCCGCCGCCGCCGTGGTCGTGCTGGAGGGCAAGGATTGATACTTGAGTCGCCCCAAGGAGGGACACCTCGATGAGTAACATCGGCTCCTACGACGAGAGGCTGAAGAATTTTTCCTGGGACATCGCCAAGCGCGAGCTGGGCTGGACCGAGGGCGAGCCGTTGAACATCGGCGCCGTCTGCTCCGACCGGGTCTGCGACCGCGGCCTGGGCGATAAAACCGCCCTCGTGTGGGAGGGCTTCGGCGGCAAGCGGGCCTCCTACACCTTCGCGGACCTGCGGGCCCACTCCAACGCCTTCGCCAAATTCCTCTCCGACCAGGGCCTCGCGCCCGGCGACCGCATCTGCATCTTCATGGACAAGATTCCGAGCCTCTACTTCTCCTTCCTGGGGATTTTGAAAAT
>JAPLSK010000385.1 GCA_026398675.1 bacterium
TATACCACGGGCTCGGCCTCCTGGGCATCAGCGCCCCCGAGTCCATGTAGCGGCGGTTCACCGACTGGTTTATACTACTGAGGCGGCTTTTTAATCCGTAGGAACCCATGGGGAAACTTTTCGGTTTAATCCGGTTGATGCGGCCCAGGCAGTGGCTGAAGAACGTCGTCATCTTCGCCGGCGTCGTGTTCGCGCAGTTGTACACCTCCCCGGCGGCGCTTCTGCGCTCCCTGGAGGCCTTCGGCATCTTCTGCATCCTTTCGGGCGCGGTTTACGCCCTCAACGACGCTGTGGACGCCGAGCGCGACCGCTCGCATCCCTACAAGAAAAACCGCCCGGTCGCCTCGGGCCTGGTGTCGCGACCCTTGGCCTACGTCTGGTCCTTCGTTCTGGCCGCCGGGGGGCTCCTGGCGGCCTGGACGGTCACGGACGGCTTCTTCCTCGTCGGCGCCGTCTATCTCGGCCTCAACCTGATTTACAGCTTCTGGGCCAAGAAGGTGGTCATCCTCGATGTTTTCCTCGTCGCCTTCGGCTTCGTGCTGCGGGCCATCGGCGGCGTGGAGGCGCTGGTGGACTTCTCGCCGGGCCTGAAATCCTCCCCTTGGTTCTTGGCGGTGACGCTCTTTTTGGCGCTCTTCCTGGCCCTGGAGAAGCGCCGGGCCGAGCTCTCGTCCCTGGCCGAGGGCGCCGAGAGCCACCGCAAGACCCTGAGCGAGTACTCCACGCGCCTGCTGGACCAGATGTCCGCCGTGGTCACCACCGCCACCGTGGTCGCCTACAGCCTCTACACCCTCTGGCCCTCGACCGTGGAGCGGTTCAGGACCGAGGGGCTGGTCTACACCGTCCCCTTCGTCCTCTACGGTGTTTTCCGTTACCTCTACGACGTGGAGCAACGGCGCCTGGGCGGCAACCCCTCCGCCATCCTCTCGAAGGACTTCTCGCTTCTGGTGGACGTGTTGTTGTGGGCCGCGGCGGTGGTGCTCATCATCCACTTAAAGCCATAGTTTTTAAAAACGAAAGGCGGGCCGGGCCCGCCTTTTTTAATAAAAACCGGCGAACGGTCAGTCCTCCATCGTCCACTGGTTGATGCCGAACCAGTGACCGGTGTTATTGATGTAATCGAGCTGGGACCGGAGCAGCTCGAAGTGACCCTCCTCCATCTGGGCGAGATTTTTGAAGGTTTCCCGGACGGTGGCATCGTCGGCCTTCGTAGACCACTCGGTGTAATAGTCTATGGCGGCCCGCTCCAGGTCTATGGCCGTCTTGATGGCGTTCAGCTCGTTGGCGCCCTCGGCCCCGGCGGTCCGCTCCGCTATCCGGTCGAGCTTCGGGACGAGCTCCGCAATCTCCGTCTGTGAGATTTCAATCGGCTCGATGGGCTTTCCGGCGAAGGCGTCGTTGAACTGCCGCCGCAGAATCTCGTAGTGGTCCACCTCCTCCCGGGCCAGGGTGATGAACATGTTTTTGCCCGTCTCGTCCTTGGTCTTCCGAGCGAACTCCAGGTAGGTGGTGAAACCGGTGATTTCGGCCTCGATGGCCTGGGCGAGCACCTGTGCCACGGTTTTGCTCAATGGTGCCTCCTGCGCTGGTTCTTTGATTATCGTAGTCTATCTCGTGGCGGCAAGGGGTTTCGCCGGGGCGTTACTCGCTTCGCTCGGTTAAACCCCTTGTCTCCTTTATATGGAAAAACGGAAGAGGATGACGTCGCCGTCCCGGATCAGATAGTCTTTGCCCTCGATGTGGTAGAGGCCCCTCTTCTTGAGTTCGGCGATCGAGCCGTGCTCGCGCATGTCCTCGAAGTGGGCCACCTCGGCGCGGATGAAGCCGCGCGCGATGTCGGAGTGTATGCAGCCCGCCGCCTCGACGGCGGTTCCGCCTCGAGGGAGGGTCCAGGCCCGAGTCTCTTTCTCGCCGGAGGTGAAGTAGCTCAACAGGCCCAAGGTGTCGTAGCAGGCCCGGACCACCCGCTGGACGCCGCCTTCGGGCAGGCCGAACTCCCGCCTCATCGGCCCGGCTTCTTCCGGATCCAGGCCGTTCAGCTCGCCCTCCAGCTTACCGTGGATGACGAGCGGCTCGGCGGTCATTTGATTGAAATCTTTCGACAGGTCGCGCCCGTCCGCGTCCGCGTTCAGGAGCTCGATGGTCGGCTTGAGCGTCAACAGGCCCAGGTAGCGGACCAGCTCCTCCTCGGCGGGGGTGATGTCCACGGCGGATGCGGGACCGCCCCCCTCCAGCGTCCGCGCCAGCCGCCCGAGGACCTCCCGTTCCAAGGCCGCCAGCTCCAACGCCTTCTTGTCGCCCCGGTTCACCCCCTTGTCCACGTTCTCCATCCGGGTCTGAACCGCGCCAAGGTCTACCACGCCCAGTTCCAGCATGAAAATCTCGAAATCCCGGGCCGGGTTCACGGAGCCCTCGGGGTGGGGGACGTTCGGGTCGTCGAAGGCACGTAGAACTACGAGCAGGGCGTCGGCGCGGCGGAGCTCACTGGTGAATCGCGCCGCCACCGAGCCACCGCCCTGCCCTCGGGCCAGGCCGGCCACGTCGAGGTAGGTCACCTGCGCCCGAGTCAGCTTCCCCTGCCCCTCCAAGGACCAGAGCCAATCCAGGCGTTCGTCCGCCACCGGCGTCACTTCCACGTTGACCTCCACCTTCCCGGGGTGCGGGTCGTGGTGAGATCCGGTCAGGAGGTTGAAGATGGTGGTCTTGCCCGA
>JAPLSK010000386.1 GCA_026398675.1 bacterium
ACGCGACTATCCCGGCGACGCCACCCGTGGGCGAGGGCTAGGGTGTGGGGATAGAGCTATCTATTCAATGTCCTCCAAGAAGGAGATTAAAAATGACTGTCGAAGAACGGCTGGAGAAGTTGGAGCAGGAGCTGGCCGCCTTGAAGCGCCGCATTGTGATGGAGGATGCCGAGGGCCGAATCCGCGCCAAGCTGGAAATGACCGAGCTCGGGCCGGGGTTGAGCTTGTTCGATGAGAACGGCAAGTTTCGCGCCGCGCTGGCTGTGGCCAAGGGTATACCGGGGCTTGCCCTATACGATGAGAACGGCAAGCCTCGCGTTGCGCTGGCCGTGCATAATAGCGTGCCGGGGCTGGTCCTGACCGACGAGAACGGCAAGCCTCGCGCCGTGCTGGATATAACCGAGCGCGGGCCGAGGCTAGTCCTGTCCGATGAGAACGGCGAGCCTCGCGTTGCTCTGGGCGTGTCTAAGGACGGGCCGGGGCTGGGCCTGTTGGATGAGATCGGAAAGGTCATCTGGTCGGCGCCGTAGAGTCGTCACCCACGTGGAGGTGGACCGGGGAGGAGCCTGCGGTTGAGGAGGTTGGCTGGGGTTGGATTAAGGCTTCGAGCCAGTCGAAACCGTAGTTGTAAAGGGCTGCCGGGCCGAGACCCGGCGGCTAAACGTGGCCGCAACCCTGACGGAGCCTCCGTCATCGGCCGTATCAGCTCGACTGCGTCCCCTCATCGCCTCCGCGGGCGATTTTTTTCGACCCGTCGTCCACCCGGAGGCCGAGCTCGGCGAGCTGGGCCGGGTCCACGGCCGCGGGCGCGTCGGTGAGCGGGTCGTAGGCCCGCAGCGTCTTGGGGAAGGGGATGACCTCGCGGATGTTCTCCCGCCCCAGCATGAGGGCGATGAGCCGGTCCAGTCCAGGCGCGATGCCGGCGTGGGGCGGCGTGCCGTAGGAAAGCCCCTCGAGGAAGAAGCCGAACCGCTCCCGCACCGCCTCCTCGGAAAGCCCCAGTGTGCGGAACACCCGGCGCTGAATCTCCTGGTCGTGGATCCGGGGGCTGCCGGAAGCCATCTCCACCCCGTTTATCACGATGTCGTAGCTCGACGAACGGACCGAGAGCGGGTCGGACTCGAGTTTTTCCAGGTCGTCGGGGTGGGGCATGGTGACGGGGTGGTGGCTCGAGGTGAGGCGCCCCTCGTCGTCGGTCTCGAAGAGCGGAAACTCGACCACCCACAGCACGTCCCAGCGGCCGGGGGGGATGAGCCCCAGCTCGTCGCCGAGGGCCAGGCGCAGGCGGGAGAGGGCGGTGTTGACCCGACTGGTGGGCCCCGCGGCCAGGAGGAGGAGGTCGTCCGGCCCGGCGCCGGAAAGGCGCTGGAGCTCGGAGAGCGCCCCGTCGGTCAGGTACTTCTTGATGCTGGCGTTCCAGGAGCCGTCGGCGGACCATTTGACCCAGATGAGGCCGCCCGCGCCGGCAGACTTGGCGATATTCTCCCAGACGTCCAGGGTCTTGCGGCTGGCCCCGGCCTGACCGGGCACGCGGATCCCGCGCACGCATCCGCCCCCCTCGAGCGCACCTTTTATAAAGGTGAGCTCGGTGCCCTCGAAGGCCTCCGAGAATGTGACCAGCTCCAAGCCGAAGCGGGTGTCCGGCTTGTCGGAACCGAAGCGGTCCATCGCCTCGGCGTAGGTCATCCGCGGCCAGTGGGCGGGGAGCTCCACCCCGAGGAGTTCTGCCCAGAGGTGGCCGAAGAGCCCCTCGGCTACGGCGAACACTTCTTCCACGCCGGCGAAGCTCATCTCCAGGTCGAGCTGGGTGAACTCGACCTGGCGGTCGGCCCGGGCGTCCTCGTCGCGGAAGCAGCGCGCGATCTGGAAGTAGCGGTCCACGCCGGCCACCATCAAAAGCTGCTTGTACATCTGGGGGCTCTGGGGCAGGGCGTAGAACGAGCCGGGGTAGACGCGGCTGGGGACAAGGAAATCCCGGGCTCCCTCGGGGGTGGACCGGGTGAGCATCGGGGTCTCTATTTCGAGGAATCCGGCCTCGGCGAGCCAGTTGCGCATCGTCAGCATGAAGCGGTGACGGAAGCGGAGCATCTCGGCCATGGGGCCGCGTCGCAGGTCCAGGTAGCGGTACCGGAGCCGGAGCTCCTCGTTCACGGGCGCCTCGTCGGAGATGGGGAAGGGGAGGGGCTTGGCGGGGGAGAGCAGCTCCAGCTCGTCCACCAGGACCTCGACCTCGCCGGTGGGCTGGTCGGTGCGGACCTGGTCCGCGGGCCGGAGCCGGACGGTGCCGCGCAGAACCACGACGTACTCCGGGTGGCAGCCGGCGGCTATCCGGCCGGCCTCGGGGGCGTGCTCGGGGTCGGCGACGATCTGGCTCTCGCCGTAGCGGTCCCAGAGACGGATGAATACGATGCCGCCCAGGTCGCGCACGTGGCGCACCCAGCCGCACAGGGTGACCGTTTTCCCCAGGTCGGCGGCGGAGATGCCCCCGCAGGTGTGGGTGCGTCCGGTGTAATCGAGTGCCAAAACCGCTCCTTCACCAATTCCTAGAGGAGACAAGGGGTTTAACCGAGCGAAGCGAGCTACGCCTCTAGCGAAACCCCTTGCCCTCATTAGCCGAACCCGGCGGATGTTACCAGATACCGTGTTCGCAGTCCAGCGTCTCAAGTGATGAGAACGCGCTCGATGAGGGGCGTCCCCGGCGCCTGGTTTTTACTTGACACGGGTACCCGACTGTATTACCTTTAACTATGCTTGCATAGACTGCGAGGGCACGCCGGAATGGGGTACCGTCTGCCCCGGTTGGGGGTTATCCGTCGGGCCCGAGGGTGTCGTTAGAGGATCCCCACGAGATTTCATCTTTACTTCTTCCGATGATACTTGGTACGCTGAACCCCGTAACTTGACGAGGGAGGGTTGTTAATGAAATGCACTAAGGCGGCCCTGGCCCTCTGCGTCTGCCTGGTGATTGTCGCGCCCGTCCTGGCCGGCAACACGGCGCAGATATCCGGCATCATCGCGGACGAAAGTGGAATGCCAATCGCTTTCGCCACGATCCGGATCGAGGGCACGGACATCCACGCCACCTCCGACGAGGACGGGTACTTCTCCCGGAGTGACGTCCCACCCGGACAGTACAACGTGACCTGCTCGGCTCCCGGGTACGTGGACTTCACCTACGTCGAGATCCCCTTCCTCACAGACATGCGGCGCAACGTCAACTTCACGATGAAGCGCCCCGATGCGGAAACGGTGCTGACCATCACGGTCCACGCCGAACACCGCCTGATCGAACCCAGCCTGACGACCTCCATTGACTACATCACCGCCGAGGACATCGAGCAGCTCCCGGCGGACAGCTTCTACGATCTGATGGCGAACGAGGCAGGCGTCACAAACGACGACGGCTTCATGCACGTCCGCGGCGGCCGCGCCACTGAGATCACCTACATGGTGGACGACATGCCGATCCTGGATGCCGTCACCGGGTATGCCGCCTCCAGCGTCAACAACTCCGCCATCGCCGAGATGGCCATCATCTCGGGGACCTTCTCCGCGGAGTACGGCAACGCCCAGTCCGCCGTTATCAACATCACCACGAAGGCGGGCAGCACCAAGACTTACGAGGGGATGATCCGGTTCCGTCAGGAGGTCTTGCAGACCACCAAGGAATTCGGCTCCGAGAAGGTGCTGGAGTCCACCGGTCAGCCCGACTGGAATTCCGTACCCATCTCCTGGACCACCCGGACCCGCCAGGGACGTTTCTGGAAAGGCGAGGGGTCCGTCGGCGGCCCGCTGGGCAGCTTCATGACCTTCTTCCTCTCCGGCGACTACACCACGACCGGAACCCAGTTGATCATGCCGCGGCCCCGCTGGGAGTACAACGCACAGAGCAAACTCCGCTTCAACTTCTCCCCGGACATGTCGTTTACCCTCTCCGGCTCCCTGAACCAGCTCTATCGCCCCCTCTTCGACGTCCAGTACCAGTACACGCTGGACAACATGTACCACTCGTGGCGCGACACGTACCAGATTTCAGGCATGTGGAAACACATGATCAACGAGAAGACCTACTACACCATCCGCGCCAATTATTTCAACTCCTGGAGCCACTTCGGCGTCCGCTGGGGCGACGATGATTGGCATTGGGAGAACGATCCGAATAGCCCCGGCCAGCAGATCCAGGTCTGGAACAACGGCGACTCCTGGGGCAGTCACCAGATCGGCGACATGAAGTGGTGGGAAGACTACGACACCGATTGGCAGCAGGCCGGCCCGACGGCTGGTTCTACACCAAGGGTGACATGCGCATCTGGGAAACCCGCAAGGAGCAGATCTGGACCGGCAAGGGCGACTTCACCACCGAGCTCGACGAGCACAACCTGATCAAGGCCGGCCTGGAATACACCAACTACGACGTGGATCTCTTCCAGCGCCAGCCCCTGTCCTCCAACACCTACGGCGATAAATACCACGTCTTCCCGTGGCAGGGTGCTTTGTACGTACAGGACAAGATGGACTACTCCGAGATGATCATCAACCTGGGCCTGCGCTTCGACTACTTCGATCCCAACACCGACTACCCCGAGAATCCGATGGATTCCCAGGACTCCGATCCCGATTCGCAGTACGAGACCTTCCAGGACATCCCCCGGGTGGACGCCGAGCCCAAGTACCAGCTCTCGCCGCGCCTGGGCATCGCCCATCCGATCTCGGAGTTCGACAAGCTCCACTTCTCTTACGGGCACTTCTTCCAGATGCCGGCCTTCCGCTACATCTACATGGGTAACTACGAGAAGCCGGCCGGCGCTTACCCGATCTTTGGAAACCCGGACCTGAAGCCCGAGAAGACCATCTCCTACGAAATCGGCGTCCAGCACCTGTTCACCAAATCGGTCCTCCTGGACGTCACCGGTTTCTACAAGGACGTCTCCGGGCAGCTCGACACCATCCGCTACGATCACCCCCTGGGCCTCTGGAACTACACCCGGACGACCAACTCCGACTGGGGTAATGTCCGCGGCGTAGAAATCGTTGTGGACGGCACCTGGACCGACTGGTTCAGCTCGAAGATAGCCTACACCTACTCCATCGCCCGGGGCCTGTCGTCGGATTGGCGACAGGGGTACGACTACTCGTACTACGGCTGGAACCTCCCGCTGGAAGCCAACCTGTTGGACTGGGACGTGACCCACACCGTCAACCTGATGCTCGACTTCCGTGACGCCGACACGTGGGGCGCCAACCTGAACTTCAGCTTCGGCTCCGGCACGCCGTACTCGCCTCCCACCGAGCAGGGCGCACAAAAGAAGATAAACGCCGAACGCATGCCCTGGTCCATGAACCTGGACGCCAAGGTCAACTACAACATCAACATGTGGGGCATGCAGTTCCAGCTCTTCGTCGAGGCGCTCAACATCTTCGACCGCTGGAACGTGACCAACCTGGGACCCGACGAGGGCACGGGCGGTAACCGCGACTGGACGGCTTTCTACTATCTCTACGGTGACGCGAATGGACCGTGGGACGACGTGAACGTCTACGACGAGCCCTTCCAGCTCCGTGTTGGCGGCAGCATCTCCTTCTAGACAACAGAGGTCGGGGTCGAACCGTCGGCCCCGACCTACCCTGGATATGCCAAAGGCATTACCCAGTTTGTCGTAAACATTCACCGTTCTGGAGCAAGGAGGAAATCTCCGTGAAGCTGAAACTTAAAATAGGCCTTTTAGCCTTTGCCCTGGCGGCCTTCGTCGTGGGGGTGGTGACGGTCGGTTCCAACGGTGTGACGGCCCGCTCGCTCACCACGGTGGAACCGGACTCAAACTACCGTATCATGACCTTCACCCACAACATCGGCAACTTCGGCAACGTGGTGTTCAACTGCAACAATATCGGCTCGGGCGGCGTGGTCCCCAACGGCGAGTGGCCTCTCGGTTCGGGCGTTGAATACAACTACACCGGCTCGATGTGGTTCGGCAACCAGGAGACCGTCATCCACGTCTACCACGTGATGAGTGAACTCGACTGGTATCCGAAGTCGCCGATCTACAATACCGACCCCGGCACGGCCTTCCCGCTCCCCTCGTCCTTCGGGCCGCAAGAGGGCACCGACTACAGCTGGATGAGCGAGTACTGGCGCACCAACGTTCCATCGCGCGTCTCGGACCAGGACGGCCACTGGTACATGACCGATGAAGGCTCGCCGATCATCATCGGGCTCGAGGTAGTCGCCCAGTCCATGGGCTGGAGCGCCCCGGGTCACGACGAGTGGCTCACCGTCTACTACTTCATGCGCTACGTGGGCGCGGCTCCGCTCGATCCCCAGACGTACATCGCCTTCGGTTTCGACTGCGACGTCGGCGGAGGGGTTTCCTCCGGCAACGACCTGGCCCAGTTCGACGGTAACAGCACCCAGCTCGGGCAAGGCTCCGGCGAGCCCTTCGGCGACGGCGACCTTTACAACAACGTCACCTGGGTCGCGGGCAGCGACGGCATCCCCGACGAGTACGACTCCGTCAACTTCCCCATGGTGATTGACGGCGACGAGACCACCCAGCCCTACTGGGGACACTTCGCCGGTGACCCGGCTTACCAGAACGCCGCCCCGCGCAAGATGAGCTACATGTTCGACTTCGATTGGGATTCGGGCGGCCCGTACCCCGGTTTCGTCGGAGTGCGCTTCCTGCGCGCCTGCATCGACCCCGGCGGCCCCGCTGAGCGTGAGTACGTCGTTACCGCCCAGCACTCCTGGGACATCAACAACGACCCGGCGAACGACGCCTACAAGTTCGCCTACATGGTGGACGTCGGGACCTACGAAGAGATCTCCACCGCTTACGACTGGCGCATCTGCCCGTCGGTCGGTCCCTTCGAGGACATGGCCGGCGCGGGGATGCAGCCCGGAGAAGTGCTCGAGGTGCGCAACTGCTTCGTCATCGGAAACCACCGCAACGGGTTGCGCCGCAACGCCGACCAGGCGCTGACCGACTCCCTGGGCTTCAACGGCAAGTTCGACGACCCCCGCCAGGGGGACGAGGTTGACGACTTCGTCGTCCTCTCGCCGCCCAAAAGCCCGCTTCTCTCAGCCGGAGTTCAGGACGGCAGCGTCATCCTCCACTGGGACCCCGTGATCAACCTCACCGACAGCATCGAGACCCTGCCCGATGTGAGCTCCAACAACCAGATCGACTTCGAGGGCTACCGCCTCTACCGCGGCGCGACGCTGGACCAGCTCGGCGACAACGCCGACCTTAAGCCCTGGTACCAGAGCGAGCATCCAGGTGAGGACCCCATGCCCTACCTGCGCGACCTTCTGTGCTGGTGGGACAAGGACGTCAACGACACCTCCGACTGGCACGGCGGCGAGTACTGGAAGGCCCCGGGCTACAACGGCCCCGGCCACCCCACCGATCCCGACCTCTCGGACGTCCGGTACGAGTACAACCAGCTCAACAACTGGGATGAAATCCAGTACGCCCCGGGCACCGGGAACCGGATTTATGAGTTCATCGACGACGGAAACAACTACGCCCACTGGGACAAGTGGGTGGATTACTCCTCGCGTGGCGGCGACGACACATGGGCCGACGACTACGTAGTCCCGAAGCCCCTGCCGCCGCGCAACCACTTCACCTACTACTACGCCGTCGTCTCCTTCGACTTCGGCGCGCACCCCTTCTACAACGAGCAGATTGGCCAGGATCCGTACCCCGCGCTGGAAGGCGGCGTGCGTGCCAACTACGTCCAGGTGACCCTTACAACCGGCAACAGGAACACCCTGGACGACGTGCTGGTGGTGCCCAACCCCTATATCGGCGGGGTTGACTGGCAGACCCGGTCCGTGACAGGCATCGTCGAGCGCAAGCTCGCCTTTACCAACCTGCCCGACCGCTGCACCATCCGCATCTACACGATTTCCGGCGACTTGGTGGACATCATCGAGCACAACAACCAAACCTCCGGCACGGCGTGGTGGGACCTCCAGTCCCGCAACAACATGGAGGTTGCGTCCGGCGTCTACATCTACCATATAGACGCCACTGAACTCGGCCTCGGCACCAAGATAGGGAAGTTCGCCATCATCATGGGCGAGAGAATGTAATCAACGGGGGGAGCCCGTCTCCCCCCGACACGCTTTCGAGGAAACCTTAGACATAATACAGCTTACCTGAGAGGGGGCTAGTTCTGATGAAGGCTAAAACCCTGGCGCTTCTCCTGGTGCTGATGCTGGTCTTTTCCGCCGTAGCTCAGGAAAAAACCGGAACGGCGGGCGTCCAGTTCTTGAAAATCGGCATCGGTCCCCGGATGATGGGGATGGGGGGAGCCTGCGTGGCAACCGGCCCAGCGGACGCCTCCATCGCGTTCTGGAACCCGGCTGGTATCACCCGCATCCCCGGAGGGGACGTCTTCTTCGAGGACAACGAGTGGGTCGCCGAAACCCGACTGATGAGCTTTGCCGGAGCCTACAACTTCGGCAACATCGGTGTGTTCGGCTTGACCGCCACCTACCTGGATTACGGCGACATGACCCGCACGACCCAAGATATGCAGGACGGTTCCCTGGGAACCTTCACGGCGTCCGATCTGGCGGTCGGGGTGGTCTACGCCCGCAAGTTCACCGACCGGTTCAGCGTCGGCCTGCGCGGCCAGTACATCATGGAGACCATCGACACCTACGACGCTATGGGCTGGAGCGTTGACATCGGCACCCTGTATGACACCGGCTTCAAGAGCCTGCGCATCGGGATGGCGATCCAGCACTTCGGCGGGGATCTGCGCTTCGACGGAACCTACGGCGAGCTGGAGCGTGACGGGAGCGGGTACCTCATCACGAATTTCAACACGTTCTCGCTGCCCATGACCTTCCGGCTGGGCATAGCCTACGACCTGTTGGAGGGTGATGACCACTTCATCACCCTGGGTCTGGACGCCATACATCCCAACGACGCCGAGGAGCGCGTAAACCTGGGCCTCGAGTACAGGATGTTCAACCTTGTGTCCTTCCGCGTGGGGTACGAGCTCAACTACGACTTCTTCGCCGGCACGGCGGACGACAGCATTCTCCCGGGACTCACCGCCGGAGTCGGCTTCAATGTCGGCCTGAGCCGGACCTCCCTCATACACGTGGACACCGCTTACGCTGATCTGGGTCGTCTCGGCTACTCGCTGCGCTTCGCCCTCGGATTCACCTTCTAAGACGAGGGGGCGTAACGAAATAAAAAGGCGGGGGGCCGAACGCGCCCCCCGCTCAGTAAGAATCCACCCAGACCGGGCGCGAGGGTTCTACCTCCCAAGTTTTAAGTGAGACACTGGTCACGGAAGTTCCAGCGACGGTCCCGACCGCACCCGGAAATCCGGACCGGCGAGAGGATGCGGGAAGGCAGTCGAGCCGACGGGCCTCTTTCCCCGACTCAGGGCATCGGTTCTTCACCCGACGACTACCCGGATGCGGATCGTCGAGGTGAGTAGGGCGAGGCCTACGATCAAAACACGGGCAGACCGCCCCGCTCCCTAAACGAACAGGTGCACGGACGCGGATCGTCGAGCGTGAGTAGGGCGAGGCCGACGAGCGAAACACGGGCAGACCGCCCCGCTCCCTAAACGAATAGGTACCCGGACACGTATCGTCGAGGAAGGGGCGATTTGCCGAACCAGACATCGGAAGCTCTTTCTGATCCCGGCCGCGGCCGACTTCGGACCGTCGAACTCCGAGGGCGACATCCCGTTCACCGCCGACAGCCGCCAGTTCTTCGGCAGCCGGGGAACACTCGTGGAGATATACTACCAGGTGCCCAACACCTCGCTGAAATTCATCCCCACCACCGAGGGGACCTGGTGGGCCACATACGTCACCAAGCTGGAAATTCTCAACCCCGACGGGGATGTCATCTACCGGAAGAACGTCACCAACGACGTCGAAGTGACCGTCGAGGATCAGACGCATAAAGACTCGGCCTACTCTATAAATACATTCCGCGTGGAAATCGAACCCGACCTCTACGAGGCCCGGCTGACCATCGGCGACCCCAACTCGAAGCTCCAGGGCACGGCTGTGCTGCCCCTGGAGATTGACCTCGAACCGGTACCCGGCATCAGCGACATCCAGCTCGCCTCCCTGGCCCAGGCGGTCACCGAGGAGGATTTCGATTCCGAGGGGAATTACAAGGGAAAAGCCGATCTGGTGAAGGACGACTATTTCGTCGCCCCCCTGGCCAGCCGGCGGCAGGTATCGCCCGACGACAACCTCCTCTACTTTTTCCTGGAGCTCCTCACCCATCCCGGGAAGCACACGTTCTCCTACGAGATATACGACGAACCGGGCAGGCTCGTGGAGTCCGGGGTGACCGATTTTACGGGGAGCGGAATCGCGGGCACGGTTTTCTCGGTGAATGCCGGGGGCTGGACCCAGGGCAAATACTCCGTCCGGGGCCGGCTGACGAACGACTCCTCCGGGGAGGGCGTAGGGGAGAGGGAATCCTTCTTCTGGATCGGACCGGAGACTTCCGAGGCGGTGACGGAGGTGGCCCGCGTCTCCGACGTCCCGATGACCGATCGCGAGTTCGAGCAGATACTTCACGAAATCGGCTTCATCGTCACCGAGGATGAACTGATTCGGCTCAAGGCCGCGCCGCCCGAGGGACGCTGGACCATGGTGGACCATTTCTGGACCGTGAGGGACCCCGACCCGACGACACCCGAAAACGAATACAAAATCGAGTACTACCGTCGTCTGGCTTATGTGCGCGTGCACTTCGCCACCGGCTACACCGACGGACTGGACACCGACCAGGGTCGCCTCTACGTCAAGTACGGCCCTCCCGATGAAATCGTCGAGAACCCCCTCGGCGCGGGCATCGCCGGCACGGAGCACCTGGAGGGCGAGGCCTCGGAGCTCGAGGGAAGCTTCAGCCAGGACGGCCGCCAGGGAACGGCGGTGGCCGCCCACGGCAACGAGGGCCGGACCGATACCAGCGTGGGCGAGTTCATGGGCGTCATCGTGAACCTGGAAAAGCCCCACCTGCTGTGGATATATTACGCATCAAGCTCGGATTCGAGCTCCCGGAAGTTCCTCTTCGAGGACCGGACGGGTTTCGCGAACTACGAAATCGTATGGTCGACCGAGAGGGGCGAGTACTAGACCCTTCTTAAATTAAGTTCACTTCTGCACCCGGGAGGACCACTCCATGGCAAAAGTCAGACGTCTCAGACTGTTCGCACTGCTGACGATCACCCTCTTCGTGCTGGCCCCGGCCACGATCGTTTTCGCGCAGGAGGCCGCGGCTGAGGGCGACGCGACCACCACCGAGGGGGAGACCCCGCCCGCCGAGGGCGAAGCGGAAGCGCTCCCCGCCGCACCAGCCGAGGAGGAAGGTGAGGCCGCATCGGTCCAGGACTACTTCGCCAAGGGCGGCCCGGTCATGTACCCGCTGCTCCTGACCGCCGTGCTGGGCGGCGCCTACATCATCGAGCGCCTGTTCACCTTCCAGTTCGCCAAGATAGACGCCCGTAAGTTCACCGACCGGATCGTCGAGTTGGTCAAGGCCGGCAAGCGCGGTGAGGCCATTGAGGAATGCAAGAAGACCCGTGGGCCCATAGCCGCAGTGTTCAAGGCCGTCCTGGAGCGCGCCGACCGCGGCGTGGCCGCGGCGGAGAAAGCGGCCGCCAACTCCGGCGCCGTGGAGCTCGCCTTCCTGGAACGCGGCCTGATCGTGCTGGCCTCCGCCTCCGTTATCGCGCCCATCCTCGGGTTCCTCGGAACCGTCACCGGGATGATCCGCGCCTTCGAGGCCATCTCCCGGGCCGGCGAGGTCAAGGCCACCATCGTCGCCTCCGGTATCTCCGAGGCCTTGATCACCACGGCGTGCGGACTGGCCATCGCCTTCCCCGTGCTCATCATGTACAACTACTTCACCAGCCGTATAGACCGATTCGTCCTGGAGATGGAGGAGAGCACCGCCGAGCTCCTCATCACCATCGAAGACACCCAGGCTTGACGGGGGTGACCCATGGCCTTTAAACGCAAAAGCAGGGTGTCCGCGGAGATACCGGCGGCGTCCATGTCCGACATCGCCTTCTTGCTCTTGATCTTCTTCATGACCACCACCATCTTCAACGTGGAGAAGGGGATCCGGCTGGTGCTGCCGGCCGAGGGTCCGTCGCTGAAGGTCAAGCAGACCCACATCATCACCGTGCAGGTAGCCGCGGACGGCTCCATCTTCCTGACGACACCCGACGGCACCAAGCCG
The DNA here is from genome assembly GCA_026398675.1 of bacterium. Classification (NCBI taxonomy): domain Bacteria; species bacterium. The sequence goes on from JAPLSK010000386.1 coordinate 12,243, forward strand.
ATTCCGAGCAAGGGCATTTTGAAGGATGAGCTCGAAAAGCGTCTGGCCAATGACAGCGAACTGGCCTTGATCTTCGAGGTCAGCGAGAAGGCGAGCTACGAGATGATGATAGACGTCTTCGACGAGATAAAGAAGGCGAACTTTCAGCGCATCGCGCTGAAGATCAGCTAGGGGGCCGGCCGTGCAACTGAAGAAGAAGATCACGTCAAAACCGGAGATCCCCGCGGCGTCCATGTCCGACATCGCCTTTCTGCTTCTAATTTTCTTCATGACGACCACGGTCTTCAACGAGAACCGGGGGCCGCAGATCAAGCTCCCCGCCGCCGAGACGGTGGAGAAAACGAAGCGCAAGGACACCATCGCCCTCTACGTGGACCGCAACGGCAACATCAACATAGACGGGCGCTACGTCGCCCTGGAGCTTCTGCCCGACATCATGACCGAGGAGGTCGCCGCCAACCCGAACCTGACGGTGATTTTCAAGGCGGACCGCACCGCCGAGTACGGGCGGCTGATGGAGGTCTTTCAGCAGCTCCAGAAATCCCACGCTTACAAGATATCCCTCTCCACCGAGCTCAAGACGGGAGGGCTCTAACAACAGAGGAACAAACCCCACAGCCCCGGCGTATAAAACCCGGGCCGAAAAAGGGGTTCTACATGGCAAACGAAGACAAAAGCGGCGGTCGCCTATTCGACGCGAAGGCCAAAGGAGGCCTCTTCATCCAGGCGCTCCTTCTGTCCATCCTGTGCTGTCAGGTGATCATCCTGGGGATGAGCAACTTCGTGGGGGCGGTGCAGCCCTTCATGCTCCAGCGCAGCGTCCAGCAGCTGGAGAACATCGAGGTGATAAAACCGCCCTCGAAAACGATTCAGATTCCCGAGGTCAAACCACCGCCCAAGCTCGTCCAGGCCGCCCCCGAGATATCCGAGGACGAGGAGGCCGCGGAGACCATTGATATCCCCACCTTCGAGCACGTCGTGGTGGAGGATATCGGCCATAGCGTCTTCTCAGATCTGGGGCCCATCGGCGGCGATGAGGTCGGCGAAGAAGAGCGGGGGCTAACGCCTCCCGAGAAGATTTCCGCTCCGGACCCCGTGTACCCGCCCATGCTCAAGGACGCGGGCTGGTCAGGCACCTGCTCCATCGGGCTCTACATAGACGAATCGGGCAACATCGGCAAGGTCTGGGTCATCCGCAGCACCGGCAAGCCCGAGGCCGATCAGGCGGCGATCGATGCTGCCTGGTCCTCCCAGTGGAGGCCGGCCACCCAGAATGGCGTCCCCATCGCCAAGAAGATTTCCATCAACTACGAGTTCGAGATTGACGTCTACTAACTGGACGGCGGCCCCGGCGGGGGCTTGCGCCGAGCGTTGAACCGGACGGGAGACCGTCCGGTTTTTTTATACACCGAGGCTGGTGTTTTATTCATGTTTCGGTGGCCCTTGACGACCTTAATTTTTCGTGATAGATTAAATTAGCCTCGGGGAAGGCATAAAAGGGGGGGTGAGGAGGTGAAATCATGACCCGGACGATAACATTTTTACTCTGCGCCCTCACGTTTTCGGCCACGCTCGGCCTGGCCGACGACGACCTCGAGGTCCTCTGGGAGGAGCCCTACGACCTTGTGAGAATGAACGGAGGTTTTGGGATTTACGGCGAGTTCTACACCCAGGACGACTTCACCCTGGAGACCGACGCGGTGCTCGAGGCCGTCGAATGCTGGGCTTATTACTACTTCCCTGATGACGACTACCACCCCCAGCCTTTCAACGTTACCATACGCTACGACCACTACGGCATGCCCGGCGGCTACTACATAACCACTAGAACCTTCGATGTGGAGGAGACCGACACGGGTGACGATTACCATGAGTACCGGGTGTGGCACTACCGGCTGAATATTGACCCCCGCCACGTTGACGGCGGGACGCGTTTCTGGCTCGAAATCCGCACGGATGCCAGGAACTGCAAGTGGGCCTGCAAAGATGTGGGCAACCTGTACTTCCAGTGGAACCAGTGGGATAAGGCGGCCTTCTTCCACCTTCTGGGCACGCCCGAGGATACCCGCGTCCAGCCCGCGAGCTGGGGGGAGATAAAGGCTGGGTTCTCGGATTAGCGTCCGCGGTTTAGACGCCGGGCGCCCCAATGTAGGGCGGGGACTTCAGTCCCCGCCGCTTTCACGTTCCCTACCTCGACCCTCACCCTGACCCTCTCCCGAGCCGGGAGAGGGGACCGCGCTCCTCCCCAGCCCATAGGCGAGCCTCTCCCTAAAAGGGAGAGGGGGCCGCTCTCCTCCCCAGCCCATAGGCGAGCCTCTCCCTGAGAGGGAGAGGGGGTTTAAGGTTGCCCTCACCCCAGCCTGTGCCTCGCAGGCCTCCCACGGGGAGAGGGAGACTGCGGCAGCCCGCACCCTTTATCCCGTGAGGCAAACCTCCTCCCGCAGTGAGAGGGAACCGCGGGGGCCCTTTTTTCGTGGAACCGGGAAGCGA
>JAPLSK010000387.1 GCA_026398675.1 bacterium
TGGATGGTCGCTGGCGGGATCATTCTGGCTCTGGCACTGTGACTTGCGACCTTTCGAATCGAACGCGTCTCTGGCGATTTAGTACCCGAATTCTTTTTTCGCTGGAATCCATCGCGGGATAGGCTGCTGACAAGTGGGGCGACGGAGCGAGGCATGCCGGGAGTCTCAGACAAGTCGGGGCTGAGCGATCGAGCAGACGCCAGCCCAACGCCCGCCCCAACGTGGACTGCGACACCCGAGGACTTCAATCAGTTTCTGGGGCCTGCTGGTAGCGGTGGAATCGATACGCCAGCGCTCAATCCCGACTGGCAGACGCAACCGCCCGCGCTTTTGTGGAAGCGGCCGATCGGCGCTGGCTGGGGTGCGTTTGCCACCTGTGGCGATCACGCCGTCACGCTGGAGCAGCGGGGAGACAACGAGATTGTGGCTTGTTATTCGCTGCAAAGCGGTGAGCCGGAGTGGAGCGTGGCAGTGCCAACGCGACACGAAACGGTGCTGGGCGGCGTGGAGGCCCAGCTTGGGGTACTTCCGCTTTTCCCGCACCGCCAGGACGAGCTCCTCCCCCAGCCGCCGGGCTCTCGCGAAGAGCGCCTCGCCGTCGTTGGGCCGGGAGTAGACCATGAAGACCCCCGCCAGCTCGCCGACGAGGTCGTACCCCAGCATCTCGCAACAGGTGCCCAGGTAGCGGGCCACCTCCTGCTCCCCCATGCCGGCGGGGGGAATACGGCGGCCTTGACGGCCGAGCTCACGAAACCCTGGGTTTCGTGAGCTCGGCCGTCAAGGCCGCCGTATTCCCCCCGCCGGCATGGGGAGAACCGTTTATCACCAGAAGCCTCACCATCCACCTCCCAGGGGCGTCCAGACGCCCATATCCTACCCGAGCCGGGTCGGGCTGGCAACCCTCCGGAGCATGTCTGTGCCCCCAAAGTAAAAAAAAAGCGGGACGCCGTCCCGCAGCAGAAGGCAAGGGGCGGACCAAGGGGTTTAACCGAGCGAAGCGAGCTATGCCTCTGGCAAAACCCCTTGTCTTACCCCTTGTCTCCCGAGCTACGCCGCCTCGTGGGGTTTGGAGGGCGATTGTTTTTTCTTCCCCCTATTCCCCTCTAACCGCAGCGATTCCTGCACCGGGTTCAACCGCTCGCGGATGATGCGGGGGGTGATTCTCACCTCCTCCACCGGGGCGGGGAGCTCGTAGAAGGCATCGAGCATGACCTCCTCGATGATGGCGCGCAGTCCGCGGGCGCCCACCTTGCGTTCGAGCGCCTCGGCGGCTATTTCCTCGAGCGCCGCGGGGGTGAACGTGAGTCGGACGCCGTCCAGCTCGAAGAGCTTCTGGTACTGCCGGACGAGGGCGTTCCTGGGCTCGGTAAGGATGGCCACGAGCTGGTCCTCGGTGAGCGGCTCCAGTCGGGCCACCACCGGCAGCCGGCCCACCAGCTCCGGGATCAGGCCGAACTTTATCAGGTCCTCGGGCTCGATGCGGGCCCCCCGGATGACCTCCCGACGGTCCTCCTTCGGGGTCTCGGTGAAGCCTAGGATCTGCTGGCCCACCCTCCGGCCCACGATGCCGTCCAGGCCGTCGAACATCCCCCCGCAGATGAAGAGGATGTCCGTGGTGTCCACGTGGATGTACTCCTGCTGGGGGTGCTTGCGCCCGCCCTGGGGCGGAACCGCGGCCTCGGTCCCCTCAATGATTTTCAACAGCGCCTGCTGGACGCCCTCGCCGGAGACATCCCGGGTTATCGAGGGGTTGTCCACCTTGCGTCCGATCTTGTCTATCTCGTCTATGTAGATGATGCCGCGCTTGGCCCGTTCGATGTCGTAGTCGGCCGCCTGCAGGAGCTTCAGCACGATGTTCTCCACGTCCTCGCCCACGTAGCCCGCCTCGGTGAGGGTGGTGGCGTCGGTGAGGGCGAAGGGGACGTCGAGCACCCGGGCCAGGGTCTTCGCCAGGAGCGTCTTGCCGGTCCCGGTGGGGCCGACGAGGAGGATGTTGGACTTCTCCAGCTCCACCTCGGAGGCGTCCAGGGGCTTGCCCAAGTTGTGGGCGATGCGGCGGTAGTGGTTGTACACGGCCACGGCGAGGATTTTCTTCACCCGGTCGTGGCCGATGACGTAATCGTCCAGGCGCGCCCGAATCTCTTTCGGAGTCGGGACATCCTTCAGAGTCTGTTTCAGGTTGACGGGGGTGCGCCGGAGCGCGTCGGCCGAAATCTCGACGCACTCGTTGCAGATGTTGGCGTTGGGCCCCAGGATGAGACGGCCCACCTCGGCCTGCGACCGTCCGCAGAAGCTGCACCGGAGCTCTTTATCCGCATCCATCGGCCGGTTTCTCCCTTTGGGAGGGGAGGGATACCCAAATCCACACTATTACACGAACCCTTCCCTCACGGGAGGGTCGCCTACGGGCCCCGATGCCCTGTCAGATTTCCCGGCGCTGCAGAATCTTGTCCAGCAAGCCGTACTTGACCGCCTCTTCGGCTGGGATGAAGTTGTCCCGGTCCGAGTCGCTCATGATTTTCTTCGTGGTCTGGCCGGTGTGCCGGGCCAGTATCTCTATCAGGCGGGCCTTGAGACGCTGGACCTCTTTGGCGTGAATCTCGATGTCGGACGCCTGGCCCTCGTAGCCGCCCATGGGCTGGTGGATCAAAAGCGTCGAGTTGGGCAGGGCGTAGCGCTTGCCCTTTGTCCCCCCGGCCGCCAGCACCGCCGCCATGCTGGCCGCCTGCCCGATGACGTAAGTGGCCACGTCGGGCCGGATGAACTGCATGGTGTCGTAGATGGCTAGCCCCGAGGTAATGTACCCCCCCGGCGAGTTCACGTAGAGAGAGATGTCTTTGGTGGAGTCGTCCTGCTCCAGGAACAGGAGCTGGGCGATGACCAGGTTGGCCACGTTGTCGTCAATAGGCGTTCCGAGGAAGATTATCCGCTCGCGCAGGAGGCGCGAGTAGATGTCGTAGGCTCGCTCGGTTCGACCAGACTGCTCGATGACGATTGGTATCAGGCTCATCCGACCACCTCGTTCCGAGGGTTTACTAAAGACGCGCTTGCGGAACGATTATAACATCAAACACATGCGCGGTGAGCGGGGTCTATTAACAACAAAACCGCTCTATTTTTTGGTAACAAGGGGCTTAACCGAGCGAACCGAGCTATGCCTCTGGCAAACCCCCTTGTTTTTTACTCCACCCCTTTACCGAACTATTTTATGCTATACTCCTTATGCACCAACACGTATTTCCCACCTCACTATTCATATTGTTAATAACCAGTGTAACTACCCCATTGACCGAAGGATAGCCTTTAAGGAGGCACTATGCGCCCTGTTGCGTTGATTTTGATTCTCGTCGCGGTGAGCGCCTTCGCCCAAGCCCTCCCCCCCGACAGGATCACCGCCGATTACGAGGCGGGGAAACTCACCCGGTACGAGGAACTCCTCTACCTCGTGAAGTACATCCGGGCCTACAACGAGCTGCCGACGGAGTACCAGAACACCGAGGGCGTCGTCATCCCCTCGTACACGCCCTACCTCGTGTACGTGGTGGACAACCTTGGTGAGCTCCCCGCGGCCCAGCAACAGGACATCTCCAGCTACATGTACCGTCCGGGGCAGTCCGGCTACCACCAGTCCAGCCAGTACCCCATCCGCGTCCACTGGTTCCAGAGTGGGCAGGAGGACTACGCCGACAAGGGGCTGGGTTACGCCAACTACTCCTGGCACATCGAGACGGACGCCGACGATTCCGACCGGCTGTGGGCGCCGCCGCCCGACCTGGGCATGGGCGGGAGTGACGACTACGACTTCTACCTGGAGGACATTTCCGGCAACGTGTTGGGCTACTGTTCACCCGAGTTCCCCTACACTCCCACACCCCGTTACGATTACACCTCCTGGATCGCCGTGGACATCAACCTGGACGATAGTAATTATCGCTCCACCGTGTGCCACGAGCTGGCGCACGCCATCCAGGACGGCGCCGACTTCGCCGAGGACCGGATGATGGAGGCGGGCGCAGTCTACCACGAGGACATCGTCTACCCCGGCTCCGGCCAC
>JAPLSK010000388.1 GCA_026398675.1 bacterium
AGGCTCGGAGCCGTCCTCGTCACCGGGAAGGTTAGCACAATTAGCCGGGCGTTCCCAGGGGCGACGGGTCGTTACATTTTACCCCCGTCGAATCGGCGCGGGGGGTACGGATGCCGGCGACGGCGGGAAGCTCGATTTTTATAATTTATTAAGAAAGCCGCGTTTAGCTTCCAAGGCTCCTTTGGTCTGTACGTGGCACGGAGTTTGCTTAACAATAGGTCGCAATCCCGTCCGGGAAGAATCTTGAAGCCAAAGAACCTCATCATCTTAGCCGCTTTCGCCGTCCTGGTGCTCACCGTGGGGGTTCTGCATTTCGGTCAGCAGCAGACCCAGGCCGCGGCGCAATACCACGCCTCGATAGTCACCAGCGATAAAACCGACACCGGTGAAGGGAACAGCGGCGACATCAACGTCTGGCTGATAAAGGGCACCGTACCCGCGGACGGCTTTGTCTCCTGCCAGGTCAGCTTCACCGACGGCCGGGTCGAGACCGTCCCCCTCGACGGGAGTTACGTGCTCGACGACCGGTGCTATTTCCTGGTTTCCCTCTTCCCCGCAGCGGGCGATTGGGGCGCCACCGTGCGCATCTCTTACAATCGCCTGGACCGGAACGATGCCGACCTCGGGGCCGACCGTATAGTGATGTTGGAAAAGGTCGCCCCTCAGCTGCCCGCGGACAGGCCCAAGGAAGGCTTCGTCTGGCGTGGGGAGGAGCTACCGGGGTGCAACGTGTGGCGTTGGGAGGTCAACCTTTAGCCGACGTTCCCGGTAGATAGGGGCCCCCGATGGGGCCCTTTTTTTACATGAGATTCACCGCCCGAACCGCGGGGAGGGTGATTGATGGTGAGTGCGCCCCCCTCCCCCGCGGGATGAGTGTTCGCGGCAAAAATACCCCCATGGACACGGGCTTGACACCCGACAAGATCCTTGCTATTGTACATGTGTAGTTTGTGTAAAGAGTACAACATCTCAACTAACCAGATGGACGGATAGCGGCGGGCGAATACACGCATAAAGTACCAATGAACCCGTTTCCCTCCTCTCGTCCATTCTTAAAAGGTAAGTACCGTTTAATCGGTACCCCTTTTCTCGACCGTTCTGCAAGCTGAAAAAGAGATAGACCCAACCCCCCAAAAAAGGAGATTCCCATGCGTAAGCTCATTGTAATCTTGTCCGTGGCGCTGCTTTGCGTTGCATACGCAGGCTCCACCCCCTTCCTGTCCGTCGGCGGGTCCAACGACGCCCAAACCGCCCACTGGCAGGCCTACAACGACGGCAGCGACGACGTGGCCGCCTGTATCGTTGACAGTGAAACCCAGTACGGTCTAGGCGACAAGACCTGGCTCTACAACTCCGACGGTATTGATTTATCCGCTGCCACCAGCGCCTATCTCACCTTCTCCTATACCCTCGCTACGGCCGACGCCAACGACTACTTCGCCGTCTACGCCGTGAACTACGAGCCCCTCTCCGGCGATTTCGATCCCGACGCGGAGACACCCCTGGCGGTCTACGACACCAACGTGGGCACCTGGACCGGCGAGAACCTCGATCTGGGGAGCGTCCTCGGTGAAGATGATGTCTACATCGTCTTCTACTGGGTGTCCGATGCGACCGGCGTGGACGACGGCGTGCGTCTGAACGATGCCGGCGTCTACTCCTGGGACGGCGTGACCTTCGCGTGGACCCAGGTCCTCTACTGGAACACTTCCCACAGCGCCTGGGGCCCGGGCGAGGCGGTCAACGTAGACCTCTCCGCCGGCGCCGGCGGCCCCCTCGCCGTGGACTTCCACTACGACGACGGCGGCTGGGACTGGTATGCCGAGGTGGACCAGGTTGTCATCACCGACGACTCCCGCGGCGAGCTCCTCAACGAGCAGTTCGAGTCCTCCTTCCCCCCCAGCGGCTGGACCATTGTTGACTACGAGGGCTATAGCTGGGAGAGAAACGACACGGTCTACCGGACCAACTACGCCGGCGGCAGCGGCTACTGCGCCGATGCCGACTCCGACTGGTGGTACTACGGGATAAATTCCCATCTGATCTCCCCGGCCATTGATTGCTCCGGCAGCAGCAGCGTTGATCTGGACTTCTATGCCTCCTACTGCGACATCGGCGGGTCGGACTTCTTCGAGGTCCTGCTGGGCACCGCCGATATCTCGGCCGACATCGATGACGCCTTCGACGACCTCTCCGGTTGGACCGCCGTGGACGATGGCGAGTACCTCGACATCGCCCACACCACCTGGGGCACGATCAAGGCCCAGTTCTAGTCTCGATCGGTTCAAAGACGAAAAGGGGTCGGTCGTCCGGCCCCTTTTTCATAGCTCCATCGGTCGCCCTTTCCCCTCTGACTAAGTCTGTGAGGTTCGTGCTGGGGTTAGGGCTGCCATATACTCCCTCTCCCATCCCGTAGGGGCGATCGTCCACGGTCGCCCGCGGGCGGGTCAGGAGACCCGCCCCTACGTCATCGCAAATTGTATGACAAGAGCCGGGGCGAGGGCCGCCATTTACCCCCTCCCCCCTTTGGGGGGAGGGCTGGGGTGAGGGGTTCCTAACCCCTCTCCCTCCCATGGAAAGTCTCGCCTACGGGTCAGGGTGAGGGTCGGAGCGACGAACGGCGCCCGCCATGCCGACCGTTGACCGCCCCGCGGGCCGGTTGCTATCATCACCGCGAAACACAATCCACCTCCTTTCAGCTTAAAAGCGAGGAAAAATGC
>JAPLSK010000389.1 GCA_026398675.1 bacterium
GGGACGAGCGTCTGGAACTCTTGGCCACGCGGGACGGCTTCACCGCCCTAGAGAAGGACCGCATCGTCCGGTTCTCCTCCCTCTACGGTGTCCGCCTCCAGGAGCTGGCGGGGCTCGATCTGGTCTGGGACGGCGAGCAGCAGCGGGTGGAGATGTACGAGTACCCGGTCCGCCGGATCGGGGGCTTCGCCTTCCGGGGCCATGTGCGCAGCTTCGACGACAAATACTACCGCAAGGCCTCCTGCGTCGCCCGGCCCACGCTCGAGGGGCCCTACCACACCGACGAGTACCGGACCATCGCCTCCTTCGCCCGGCGGGAGGTCAAGATTCCGGTGACCGGCGCCTACACCCTGGTGGACTGGTCCTTCGACGAGCACTACCAGGGCGGCGTCGCCCCCGGCGCCCGGGACGTCGGGAAAACCCGAAAAGAGGCGCGGAGTCGGTTCCTCTATGACATGGCCGCAGACATCGTCCACCCCAACCTGCGCTCACTCTACGAGGCGGGCGCCCGGTTCCTGCAGATAGACGAGCCCGCCGCCACCACCAAGCGCGACGAGATACCGGAGTTCATCGAGGCCACGCGCCGGAGCGTCGGCGACCTGGCGGGGAAGGTTTTCTTTACCATCCACATCTGTTTCTCGAACTACGACCTCCTCTTCCCCCGGCTAACCGAGCTCGAGGGCGTGCTCGACGAGGTTCACCTGGAGTACGCCAACCGCGACTCCCGGGAGCCCGGCGTCTCGAAGGACAAGCGGGTGGGTTACGGCATCCTCGACTCCCTCAAGGACACCGCCTTCGTCGTGGGGTTGGGCGTGCTGGACGTGCACACCGACTTCATCGAGCCGCCGGAGCTGATTCGCGACCGCATCCTCTTCGCCTGCGAGGTCATCGGCGATCCGGCGCGCGTCTTCGTGGCGCCGGACTGCGGTCTACGGACACGCACTTGGGAGGTGGCCTTCGCGAAGCTCTCCAGCATGGTCGCGGGGCGGGACCTGGCGGCGAAGAAGCTCGGGATATAATCCTGTCGTGCTCCGCCGCAAACCCCAACCACCGCCGGGCGAAGATTCTCCACGACGACACCTGGAGTCGGAAGAGCCGTAGCACTAGTTATCAGCGAGCCCCTTCGGGGGCTTCTGTTAAAAAAGGGGCGCAGCCGCCCGACGGGGCATTGTTCTTAAGCCGGAAACCGGACCCCGATTGAGGTTTCATCACCTCGCGACAGTCGGACCTCGACCGGGGCGAGCCGCGGAAAACCGTTTACCGGAACCTGCCCGCCGACTTCGAGGGCGGATCAACCACGGCCTACGACTTGGAGGGTCGGTAATAGCATGGCTCGACTCGAAATCAGGGAGATGGACCCCGCCACGGAATACTTCGTGGGCACCTGCTCCCACGTGGGGGAGAGCGCCGAGATAGACGCCTGCGGACGCCGGCGCGTGGAGTGGCTGAAAGGGATGCGCGGGAAGGGCCTCCGGGTGCACGTCGCCCTCCTGGACGGCGAGGAGGTGGGCTTCATCTACTCGATGCCGATCGAGGTCAGCCCCTGGGGCCCGGCGGGCCGCGACCTGACGGCGATTCCCTGCAGTGGGTTCTGGAGAAGGGGCGCGGCGTCGGCGCCGGCCGGAGCCTGGTGGACGAGGCGGAGAAGGTGGCCCGGGAGCGTAAACCGAGCGGAGCGAGCTACGCCCCTGGCGAATCCAAAGGCGTCTGTACCGAGGCCTACTACTGGGACTTCTGGTTCATGCCCGGCGGCTTCTACGAGAAACTCGGCTATTCCGTGGTCGAGCACCGGGGTGAGCGGGCGCTCCTCTGGAAGGCGTTCGACGATTCCGCCGAGGCCCCCCGCTTCCTGGAAAGCGCCTACCGCTTCGAGCCCGTTCCCGGAAAGGTCGTGGTGGACCTTTTCTGGAATCGCCTGTGCCAGACCTCGGAGATAGAGGCGAGAGCGCGTGCGCGAGGTGGCGACGGAGTTCGGCGACCGGGTGCTCCTGAACGAGTTCCCGGCCCACGAGCCGGGGATTTGCCGGGGGCATAGCTCGCTGCGCTCGGTTCTCGACCGGTGCGGGCTTTCCCGCGGCATTTACGTGAACGGGAAGGAGATTTTCTGGGGCTACGAGGCGCCGCGGGAGGGCGTCCGGGAGGCCGTCGGCGGGGCTTGAGGTTGAGTTCGTCTGTGAAGAACGGGTGTCCAGGCGCCCGTTTTCCGCAATATCCCCCACCTTGCTGAAAGAGTCGCAGAGGCCCCCGGCACCTCCGTCGGGATTTGCCGGGGGCATAGCTCGGTTTGCCAGGGGCATAGCTCGCTTCGCTCGGTTCGCTCGGTTCGCCGGTCGCTCCAGCCCTACCGGCTGACCACCATCCGCCGCGTCAGGGTCGCGTCCCCCGCCGTCAGGCGGTAGAGGTAAACCCCCGCGGTCAGGGCGGCCGCGTCGAACTCCACCTCGTGGCGGCCGGGAGAGGTGGGGACGCTCACGGAGGACTCCACGAGGCGGCCGGAGAGGTCGTAGAGCGAGAGCTCTACGTTTTCTGTGTTTTCTGGGAGGTAATAGCTGAGAGTTACAACGTCTGTGGCTGGGCAGGGGTACGGGGCGTAGAGGGTGAAGCGGTCGGCGTCCGGTCCCGGCCAGGCGGCCTCCACGGGACCGAAGCGCCTGACGGAGCCGTCGGGGAGCGTGGCTTCGAGGGTGTAGAGATGCGTGACGTTGGGCTCTGCATCGCGGTCCAGATAGCGGTAGAGCGCGTCGCCGGAGAGATTGACCAGACGCTCCCCTTCGCGCTCCAGGCGCCACGTGGAGCCGATCAGTTCTCCATCCTCTTGCCAAGATAGGAGGATACCGTCGTCGTCAGGGTAAGCTTTTAAAAGAGTCTCATCGATAGTCGAGTCATCAATCTGATGAACATACATGACATCATAATCCCAATCATCAACGCGGTGCTGTCCTACAACACGGATGTATCCCGAATCGCCAACAGCTCCATATGGTCCTACTTCGAAGTGACCAAACAGCATTTCATCATCCATGTAGTAAGGGCCATCAATGAGATTACCATCGGTGTCAAATTCAAAAACTGCTATTCCAATGTAGCTATCATTGAAGAGGAGTATTCTTCCGGTTTTACTGTAAAAATAGTTACTTTCCGTGAATCCATTGCCCTCTTCTGAATATATTAATTGCGGCTCTCTTAATACCTCACTATCAGTGTTTAATATTACATTAGTAATATTAGTTATATAATCTTCAAAATGTATATAGGAAACATAAACACGTTCTTGGTCATCAATACAAATTGCTGGACGACGATCATCAGGTTCATGGGCCAGCAGTGAATTGTCACCCTTAGTTGGATAACCAAGATCAATCAAGGGAGTCAGCCATGTACCATCATCCCCGTCGATTTTACGATAGATTATCGAATAATCTACTGGGTCCGTATTATTGAAATAAGTGTACACGACATGCACATTCCCGTCGCTGTCGCAGGCAATCCCCTTATCAAACGACACCGACTCGTAGGCCGAATCGTCTGTCACAGCTTGATCGTAGCCGAGTAAAACTCCATCAGGTGATACTACGGCGTGGAAGGGCTGGTCCCACCAGCGCTCTCCGTCCCAGGAATTGCTGCAGTAAAGGAGGTGGATGTTGTCGTTCAGGTCCGGTACGGCGTACATGAAGATGTCGCTGGGGGTGTTTGAATCAATGAGTTGTACAGGATCAACCAGGTACGAGCCATCAGCGGCGTCAACCTGCGTGTACCAGATGTTGAATTCTCCGCCAGTTTGACGCCGCCAGAAGATGTGGGCATGGTTCTGTGAATCCACAGCCACCGTGGCCGCACGATCGTCAACGCCGTCTTCGGTGAAAATGCGCGTGGGCTCGATGCTCAAGCTCCCATCCTCGGCGACCTTGGCAAAGCTCACGTCATAGTAGTGCGTCGCCCAGGCGCTGAACCAGACAACGAACATCTCATCGTCTGGAGTGTAGCCTACGACGGGCTGGTAATCCCTATGCTCACTGTCGATGATGTATGTAGGCTCGGACCAAGGGAAGTCGTCGATGTACTGGCCAAAAGCGGCAGTTACGAGAACAAGAACGATGAGCGACGGTTTCATGTCCAGCCGATTCAGAGGGGAGGAATCAACCTCCCCCTAAATATAGCCCAAAGCGGGATTTGTGGCAACCGGGGCTCCCGCGGGCGCCCGTCCACTTCCCCGTTGCCCCCTTCCAGGGCGGGCGGCTCGGCTGCGGCGCCACTCGCCGAAGGCGCCCAGGGCGAGGACCAGCAACCCGATGACCACCGTTATGCGTCGCATGGCCCCTCCCGGATACGAAGTTATGCCCCCGGCGGGTTGGCGGTCCACCTGGGTTTCATCGAGCGCGGGATGAAACGCAGTAATGCCACCGGTAAACCGAGCGTAGCGAGCTACGCCCCCGGCGAAACCGGCCCGCCGCGCACTTTTTCCCTTGCCTTTTTTACCGTTCTTTATTAAACTCCACTGCCCGGCGAACCTTTTCCAGGGTCACACCCATCGGCAGGTTTAGTATGCTCCGGCTGCACCGCTTGGAAAAAAACGACATGCGCGAGACCGTCCCCGAGTTCGAAGTGGGCGACACCGTCGAGGTGTCGGTCCGCATCGTCGAGGGCGCCAAGACGCGCGTTCAGAAATACACCGGCATCGTCATCGCCAAGAACCACGGCGGTGTGCGCGAAACCTTCACCGTCCGCCGGGTTTCCGGGACCGGGAACATCGGCGTCGAGCGCATATTCCCCCTCCACTCCCCCAACGTGGAGAATGTCGTGGTCGTGCGCCAGGGCAAGGTCCGCCGGTCGAAGCTCTACTTCCTGCGCCAGAAAATAGGCAAGGCGGCCCGCATCCGGGACAAGCGCCTGAGCTGAACGGCCCGACCGCCGGGTTTGACGGGTTGAGAGTCGCGCGGACCTCGGTTCGCGCTTTTTTACGGCAAGGGGTTTTACCGGGGCACGCTCGCTTCGCTCGGTTAAACCCCTTGTCTCCTTTGGAGCCGCCCATGCCCCGGGACAAGCTGAATCTCTGCCTCGTCTGGCACCAGCATCAGCCGCTCTACCGCGATCCGGCCGCCGTCGCGGACCGCGGTAGCTACCGCCTGCCCTGGGTCCGGCTCCACGGGCTGCGCGACTATTTCGGCATGGCGGCGAGGCTCTGGGAGCGCCCCGGCCTGCGCTGCTGCGTCAACCTCACCCCGATTCTGGTCCGGCAGATTTTGGATTACCTCTCGGGCGCGACGGACCGGCTCTGGGAACTCACAGAAAAATCCGTGGACGGCTTGGACCCCGCCGAGACGCTTCTGCTCCTCCGGGACGCCTTCGACGCCGATCGGGGGAATCAGATAAATAACCACCCGCGCTACGCCGAGCTCTGCGCGCGGTATTCGCTCCTGAGTCAGTCCCTCGCCGACCTGGACCTATGGCCGGAGAATGACATCCCGTCCGGGCTCGCAATGACAGCCGGCG
>JAPLSK010000390.1 GCA_026398675.1 bacterium
TTGAGACTTACAGGACGTTGTCGGCGGAATGGTCCACCAGGTTGGCCGCGTATAAAAGCGGCATGGGGCAGGCGTCGCAGAGGGGATAGGCGGAAAAGTTCAAATGCCGGTGGGCCCGACGGAGGGCTCTCCAGCGGGGCGAGCGCCAGAGCTCCCGGAGCGGCGTCGCGGAAGCGTCGCCCATCCCCAGTTCGCCGTTCAGGTCCAGGCAACAGGTGGTCACCGTGCCGTCGGCCAGAATCACCATCTTGCTCCAGGTGTCCGGACAGGGGCGCCGCTCCCGCGTCTTGTACTCGTAGGTTTTGAGCCCCTCGATGCCCGCGTACTCGGTGACGCGGGTGAAGTTGAGCCGGTCCACCTTCCCCTCCCAGAAGGCCCGGAAGGCGTCCACCTCGTGCTCGTTGATATTAGAGACGGCGTACTGCATGACCGTGGTGGGGCGGGGCTGATGATTGAAAGCCAGTTCGAGGAAGCGGAGGATGTTGGCCCGCACCCGCTCCAAATCGCCCCCCCGCCGCACTTCGCTAAAAACTTCCGGGGTGACGCCATCCACGGAGAAGATGATGGTTTTCAGCCCCTCATCGAGGAGCTTCCGGCTGCGCTCCTCGGAGAGGACCAGGGCGTTGGTGTTGATGATGGGGTCCACGCCGTGCTCGCCGGCGTACACCACCATCTCTTCCAGGCGCGGGTGGCAAAGCGGATCTCCGAAGAGGAAGAGTTTGGCGACGCGAATACCCCTGCCGGCCAGCTGGCGCACGACGCTCCGGTAGAGCCCATCATCCATCAGGGTCAGCCGGCGGGTGAGCCGGTCCCGGGGGCACATCACGCAGTCGAGGTTGCAGGTGTTGTTTATCTCGACGTGGACATAGAAGGGGCGGGGGTACGCACCGGTCAGTTTCAGCGACAGGAAGTCGCGTAGGCTGGCGAAGCGGGTGCAGAGGGAGGCGGTTATGCGTTTGGGCATCGGATGGGGGGTGAGGTGGTCAACGTCGGTCTACATTCAGCGGGGTCGGTGCCGGAGCGATGAGAGGCGAATCGAAAAAGGCTCAGTCCTTGGCGGTCGCTCCCGAATGGCCTGAACCGTTCCCCGCGGAACAGGGTCCAGCATCATGCTGGTGCGAGAGGCGGGACTTGAACCCGCACGGCCGAAGCCACTGGAACCTAAATCCAGCGCGTATGCCAGTTCCGCCACTCTCGCTCATCGGATGGCGGGGGATGACCCCCCGCCAGTAAAAAGTACCTTTTAATAAAAAATGTACCTTGCCGTCACGGGGGGACGGTTCACTCGCTGGCCCACTCGTCGAGGAAGCGGGCGATGAGCTCACGCTCGTCCATCTCTATCTGCTTCTGCTCCTCGACGCTGACCCGCTTGAGGTTGTCGCTCTTGATATCGGCGATGACCGACTGGTGCTGATCCATCAGGAGATCCTTGAACTGGATCAGGGCCTCGTCGGAGTCCACGGCGCCGAGCCACTCGGTCTTCCGGCGATAGACGATGCCTCCGGCCACGAAAACCAGGGTGACGATGTACGGGGAATCAACGTCGCCGCGGGTCTCCGACTGGACGTGATACACCTCGCCTTCGATCTCGACATTGTCGTTGTAGCCCGGCAGGAGCATGACGCTCTCCAGGGTAATCCCCGTCCCGTCTCAATTATACCCGATACGGCTTCGATAGACGAGGAAAATGGGGGCGGGCTCAGCTTAGAGGGTCGAAGGGCTCGTCGGAGGGGGGGAGCCCGGCGGTCCAAAGGCCCCGCGCTTCAAGCTCCCGGGCGAGGCCGACGAGCAGTTCGTCGCAGCCCGCGCCGCTGACGGCCGAAATGGGGAAGACCGGCAATCCGACGGCTTCCCGCAGCCGTTGCACATTGACGGCCGCGTCGGGCAGGTCAATTTTATTGGCGACGACCAGGGCGACCTTCTCCGCCAGCTCGGGGCTGTGCACGTTCAATTCACCGAGCACGACGGTGAAATCCCCGACGGGGTCGCGCCCCTCGGAGCCCGCGGCGTCCACCACAACGGCCACCATGCGTGTCCGCTCGATGTGGC
>JAPLSK010000391.1 GCA_026398675.1 bacterium
GGCCGTAAATCGCTCTTGACCTGGACGATGATTTTTTTCGTCTCCAGGGTCTTTTCGGTTTTGCCGTCGCGGAAGAAGAGGACGCCGTCAATGCCGCGGTCGCCGCCGCCCTTCCTCTCCGGGTCGCCGAGCGGCCGGGCGTGGACCAGGGAGAGCGCCCAAAGCTCGAACTCCTTGCGCGGCAGGTCGGTGCGCTGGGCCAGCTCGCGGGCGGAGTTCCAGTCGCGCGGCTCGCCGTGGACCTCGTAGGCGGCCTCGTCGCCGAAGTGGTCCGCCAGGCGGCTCTTGATGAGGTTGATGGCGAGGTAGGTTATATCAATCCCAATCCATAGGCGGTTTAGGGCCTGGGCGGCGGCGATGGTGGTGCCGCAGCCGCAGAACGGGTCGAGGACCACGTCGCCCTCGTTGGAAGAGGCCGCGAGGATGCGCTTTAATAAAAGCCATGGTTTTTGTGTTTGATACCCTAAACGGATTTCGCCTTTTTCAAAGCGAATATCATCCCAAAAATCCTGGAACGGAATCCCTTCCTGTTCATCCAAGTATCTCTTCTCTCTCGGTATTCCCTTCCCACCTGACGGAAAATACAACCTACCTTCCCTTTCCGCCCGATCCATTCTCTCTTTTGTCCATCTCCAGACTTTTGTGTGTCCATGGAATTCATACGTCAAATTTGGACGCTTGGTGTTGGGATTGAGAAGGGAAGTCGGCTGGAAGCGCCTCCCTGTTCCTTCCTCAATGAAGCTGTATTGCTTTAATACACTATCGGCCATGGCAGGGTCCAGTTCCCCATTCGGTAAAAGGTAGGGTTTGTGCGGTTTTGTCCAAATGCAATCCTTTCCTTTCGAGTAGAACAGAATGACATCATGGATGCGACCGTAGCTAAGATAAACATTTCCATGCGGATGTGAGCGTCTCCAAACAATTTCATTCTTAAAGTAGATCTTTCCGAAAATCGAATCCATAACAAGCTTCAGGTAATGCGAGGCCGTTGGGTCGCAGTGCAGATAGATGGAGCCGGTGGGCTTGAGCACCCGGCGAAGCTCCACCAGCCTCGGGGCCATCATCACGAGATACGCCAGCATGTCGTTGTGCCCCAAAAACCGCTCAAAACCCTGGAGGAGGTCCACCAGCGCCGGGGGCGCATCCCCCCCGGTGACGAGCTCGTGGTAGGTGCGGGCGGAAGTCTCGTCCCAGTGCCAGAAATCGGCGAAGGACCGGAACTGCGACGCCGACGGCGTCCCGTCCACCTCCTTGAAGAGCACGTTGTAGTCGGATTTGGAGTTGAACGGCGGGTCGAGGTAGACGAGGTCCACCGACTCGTCGCCGATGTGCCGCCGCAGGACGTCCAGGTTGTCCCCGAAGAAGAGCTTGTTGGTCCACTCTGGCATGGGATTGCTCCCGGTCTTTCGCGCCACGGTCCCGACGGGGGTGGTGCGCGAAGGGTCAAAACACGGTACAATATAACCAAATCGGGGCATCTTGTGAAGTGAGGAGCCGTGAAGGGCGGAGGGTGGCCCAGGTCCGACGTTTCCCGACCGGAGGGGCGCTGCGCGCGGCGGATTT
>JAPLSK010000392.1 GCA_026398675.1 bacterium
GCTTGAAGCTGGACACGGATCCGCGGTTCACATCTCCTGTATTCTAGGATTTAGTGCCGCGAGCGACACTCCATTAAAGAAAAGAGTTACATCAGCTTGAGCTGGACACGACCCCGCGGGGCGCACTGGATTTGATTCGAAAGATGTGCGCCGCGAGCGGCACATTATTGAGTAATAATGAGTTCCATCAGCTTGAAGCCGACCGAGCAGTTCTAAGCGGGTCGAGCAAGGTCGAGAACAACGCGCACCGTACGCCGCGACGCGAAACCGAAACCGCCCGCCGAGCGTACCTTACTTGCGCCCCGACGGGCTTTGGTCTATATTAACCGATGAGGTATCCGACCGTGATTCAAAGAACGGCACTACTTTTTCTATTCCTCTGCGCCATGGCGCCGGCCGCCGAGGTGCTCGTCGCCGACTACGACGGCGGACTGGAGTTCACCGATCCCGACGGCGGCGACCTCGTGGGCTCCGAATACGCCGTCACGGAGGCCCTCGACGCCAACGGCCGGGACTACGACCTGGTCACCGACATCCCCGACGACCTCGCCGGCTACGACATCGTCTTCGTCCTTCTGGGGACCTTTCCCGTCTCGCTTTCCCTGGATTACTCCGATCAAGAGGCGCTTCTGGAATTCGGCCGGTGGCGGGGGCTCTACGTGGAGGGCGGCGACGTGGGCTACGACTACTCCCCGGCGCCGTTGTGGGACCTCTTCGGCGCCCGCTACCTCTACGACGGCGAGCCCATGGGGGACGGGAACGTCGAGACGGTGAATGGCGTTTCCGGCATGCTCACCGCCGGCCTCGCCTTCGACTGTCCCGGGTATCAGACCGAGCCCAGCGACAATTACCTGGACGAAATCACCAACGACGGCGGCACGGTGATATTCACCAGCACCCCCATGGGCCACGTCTCCAACGCCCGGACGGTGGCCTACGCGGGCGACGGCCACCACCGCGCTGTGGTCTCCACGTTCCTCTTCGGCGCCCTGGCCGACGGGTCATCCACCAAGGAGGAGCTGATGGGGCGGCTGCTGGACTACCTCGGCGAGACGATGCCCGTGGAGGAGGCGAGCTGGGGCGAAATCAAGGCCAACTACCGCTGATTTCAGGGGGAAGGATGCGTGAATCGGTGACGTTATTTCTGGCGCTGGCGGCGGCGGCCGCGGCGCTCTCACCCGCCCAATCCCCGACCGCCCACGTCGGTCCGGCGCCGACTTCCACGGGCGTGCTCCTGGTGAGCGACCAGGAGGACGGCGTCTCGGAACCGCTCTACTTCGACGACTACTACACGGACGCCATTGACGACATCTTCGGGCACCCGTACTACTACAACATTCTATACCACACACGGGAGGTTCGGGTCGGCGACCTTACGGGCCACGGCGCCGTCGTCTGGTACACCGGAATCTCGGGGGGCACCTCCGCCGCCGACGGACCGGCGGGGCACATCACCCTCACCCTGGACGAGGAAGACGCCATCATCCAGTACCTGGAGACGACGCCGGCCGACGAATGCCGGGGGGTCTGGCTTTCCGGAATGTACATCGCCTGGAACTGCGTCGCCGAGGTCCTAACGGAAGGTCAGCTCTACTCGGAGCTCTTCAGCAACTACATCGGCCTTTCCTACCCTACGAGCAATTTCAGGAACCCAATCCACGTTGACAGCTCCTGGATCGGGGGTTCCGGCTCCACGTCGCCGCCGCTTTCGGGCGTCCCCTACTCCATGTGGTGGGCCTCCGGCGATTACAACTACCCCGACATGCTGGACGCCTCGGGCTCCGCCTGGTCCGCCCTCACCTGGCAGGACTCTAGCGGCACGACGCACCACTCCAGCTTCATCGCCAACCAGGGCACGAGCCCCTACGGCGGCACTTGGTACATCGTCTTCTCCGCCTTGCCCCTGGAGAGCATCGGTACCGAATCCTCCGGCGAGGAGCGCAGTTACATGATGTCGGACATCCTCTCCTGGTTCCAGGTCACCGTGGGTGTCGAGGAGTCGAGCTGGGGCCAGGTCAAGGCCTCCTTCGCCCCCTGACCGCCCTCGCTTGTGAAACAAGGGGCTTAAGCCCCTTGTTAAAAGAAAGCCCCCGCCGGGGGCTTTTTCGTTTGGGTAAACCGGTCCGTGGTCAGAGCGTCTTCCGCTTCCGGTTCCGGGAGACGAAGTAGGCGACGTTGCCCAAGAGGATGAGCACCACGATGATCACGTGAACCACCATCTGGGCGACCATCCCGCGCATGGCGGCGGCGGGCCGGGCTAACAGCTTCTCGTACTCCGCCGCCCCCTTCAGGCCGCCGAGCATCCCCTCAATCTGCCGCGTCTGGAGGAAGGCGTAGTAGTTGGGTGCGTAAACCGCCGTGCAGCCCACCAACACGGGGATGCCGAAGGGTACGCCCGCGTAGGAGATCCACATCTCCGGCATCGCCGTCCCGGAGACAGCCGAGACCAACCCCATGTCGTCGAAAGAATGCACGCCGGCCATCATCGGGTAGTCGTCCAGGGAGGTGCCGTAGTAGTCGCTGGGGTAGGCCTTGCGAATCTCATCACCCAGCTGGAGGATGACGGCGTCGGCGCCGGCGCGGAACCCGAGATAGACCCAGTCCTCGCCCATAGTTATCCGACGCTCCTCGCCCTTGGCCGCCAGCTCGGCGTTGATCTCGTCCTGGGCCTCGAGCATTATCCGCTCGCCGATGGAAGGCCCCTCGACCAGGAGCGTCATGGCGATAACCCGGACGCCACGCATGAGGGCGTGGCGGACCGTAGCGGCCAGGATGGGCTCCAGCTCGGGCAGCGTGCTCGGGCCCAGGTCCATAGAGATGAGGATGGTCGAACTGGGCGGAAGGCGGTCAATGGCGTTGTAGTAGCGGGACACCGGCGCGGTGATCGAGACGTCGACGCTGAAAGGACCGATCAGGGTGATGATCACGCCGATGGCAATCAGGAGAAAAATCCAGCGGCGGTCCAGCCCCAGGAGGAAATCCATGGCCCGGCCCGCGAGGTCGGCGATTTTTCGAAAGACCACGGCTCAGTCACCGACCTGTTCCCGGTCGCGGCGCTTTTTCAGGAACCGGTTGCCGTAGTAGGCGAGGTTGCCGAGAAAGATAAGAATCACGATAAACACGTGGACCACCATCTGGGCAACCATCCCCCGCGTGGCGTCAGCGGGGCGGGATATCATCTTCTCGTACTCGGCGGCCCCCTTGAGACCGCCCAGGATGCCCTCCATCTGACCCGTCTGCATGTAGGCGTAGAACTCGGGCGCGCTCACCGCCGTGCAACCCACGAGAACCGGAATGCCGAAGGGGGTGTGGGCGTAGGAAACCC
>JAPLSK010000393.1 GCA_026398675.1 bacterium
CCAGCCGCGCCTCTCCGCCTTCGACAAGTCCACGACCACCACCAATCCGGTTTGGGGCGGAGAGACCGTCTACTACCGGGTAACCTTCGCCAACACCGGCTGGAACACCGCCTTTGACACCGTGATCACCGACCGCATCCCCGTGGGGATGCGGGGAACCAGCCCGGGGGTGGACAGCATCACGGTGGGCGGGCGCACCCTCTCCGCCGGCGCCGACTACACCGCGAGCTGGTCCAACCCGACCTACACCATCACCTTCGTCTCCTCCGACACTTCGCAGCCCGTCTCGACCAATGCCTCCTTCTCCCGCCTCACCGTGGGCGAGACCGCGACGATTAACTATCACGTCTTCGTAGACGCCGATGTCGGGGCCGGCTTCAGTATGACCGATGAGGCCCGCGTGACCGAATATTCGTCATTGCCCGGAAGCAACCCCGACGAGCGGGTTTACCCCGGCCTTCTCCCCGATTCCGAGACCCACTACACCGATGTAGCCGACGTGACCAAGGCCCAATCCTCGGAGAGTTACACGACGGGGACGGGCGTCGCCATCGGCGAGCCGCTTATCTACACGATCGACCTCGATCTCCCCGAAAACACCACCGCCTATGACCTCCTTTTCACCGACACGGTCGAGGACGGCCTTACCGTTACCAACGTCGCCGCCGCTCCCTCCGGGGCGCCTTTCTGGGCCGAAAACCCCGATGGGACCACATCGGTCTCGGTCGACTTCGGCGACTTCGGCCCCGGCCAGACGGGGGTCGACGCCGTCGTGACCGTCTCCATGTTTGTAGACCAGACCGATTCTTCCGACGACTGCGTGCTCCGCGGGGTCTCGTTTCTCAACCGGGGTTACATCGGCTGGAACGACCAGTCGTCCGGCGGGACCTGGCACACCGACACCTCGAACCAGGTGAGCAACACGGTGGTGGAGCCGGCGCTCCTGATCGAGAAAGCGGCCGTCCCCGACCATGGCGACGCCGGCGACACCATCTATTTCAGAATCACCGTCACCCGCGCCGGCGCCAGCGACTCCGACGCGTTCAACGCGGCGATCACCGACGTCCTCCCCGACGCCCTGACCTGGGCCGACAACCTCCAGGTCATCTCCGGGCCGGCCTTCACCGTCGACACCAGCGCTCTGCCCACGGTGGCCTTCGCCTATGAAACGATCGCCGAGGGGGCCGTGTCCGAATTCACCTTCGATGTCGTCCTGGAAAACCCGGTCGGCCCCTCCCAGATCGTCACCAATACCGCCGGCCTCGAGTGGACGAGCACCCCCGGCGCCAACCCCAACGCGCGGAACGGCACGGGGGACACCGCCTGCGACACCTATGACGACGAAGACAGCGCCGAGGTGACCATCGACGACAACCTCGCGATCGATAAAACCCTTCTCGGCGACGGCGACGCGGTGATCGGGGAGACCTTCCAGTACCGGGCGGTTTTCACCCTGAACGAGGGGACGATGTCCGCCGTCAAACTCGAGGACACTCTGGACAGCGGTCTCGCCTTCGTTTCCCTGGACAGCTTCACCGCCGATACCGCCATCACCTTCAGCGGTCAGACCGAACCGGTGATCACCAACCAGGGCGCGACGGCGACCTGGAACTTCGGGACGATCGTCAACCCGGCCGGACCGGCGGCGGACACGGTCACGATCACCTACACGGTCTGCTTCACCAACGTTACCGGGAACCAGAACGGGACTTTGTTGAACAACAATCTCGCCCTGACCTACGAGGGAGGGGGCCCGCTCTGGTCCGCCGCCTCCGACACCGAGGTGCTCGAGCCGGACCTGGCAGTCCGCAAGTCCCTCTCCGCCCAGACCGGCGATGCCGGGGACGTGATCACGGTGACGGTCGCCTTCAACCATACCACCGACAGCACCGCGTCGGCCCACGACATAACCCTCTCCGAGGTAGTGACCGAAGGGCTGATCTGGTCGGAGAATGTTCAGAACATAAGCGGTCCCGCCTTCACCTGCGATACCAGCGCGCTGCCGGTGGTGACCTTCTTCTGGGACGAGGCGGACACCTACTATACCGCGGCCGCCCCGGTCCGTTTCTCCTTCGACGTCACCCTCGCAAAT
>JAPLSK010000394.1 GCA_026398675.1 bacterium
CCCCACATGGGCAATATGTACATAGCGCTCCGGGTGCTCCTTGAGGCGCTGGGGCGGGAGTACGTCGTGCCGCCGCGGCCCTCGAAGCGGACCCTGGAACTCGGCGTGCGCAACTCCCCGGAGACCGCCTGCCTCCCGTTGAAAATCAACCTGGGCGACTTCATCGAGGCGCTGGACCGCGGCGCTGACACCGTCCTGGTCATCGGCGGCGGCGGGCCATGCCGCTTCGGCTACTACGGCATCATACAGGAACAGATTCTGCGAAACATGGGCTACGACGTGACTTTCTACTACTTCTCCCAAGACACCAAAGAGGATTTCGTGGAGATGTTCCGCCACATCTCCAACGGCAAATCACTCCTGACCATCTGGCGGGCGTTCAAGTTCGGCCTGCGCAAATTATCGGCCATCGAGCACGTCGAGGAGCTGACCCGGCGGGCGAGCCCGATCTGCAAAAACCCCCGGGAGGCCGAAAAGCTGCAGGACAATTATCTACAGGAGGTGGACGACGCCGGTGGATACTTGAAGCTGCGCGCGATAGAGCGGCGTGCCAGGCGCGAATTCGCCGCCCTGCCCCGGCGCGACGTCACCGAGGGCGATCTCCTGCGCGTGGGCGTGGTGGGCGAGCTCTACGTCGTCCTCGAGCGATTCGTCAACTTCGATCTGGAAAAGAAGCTGGGGCGCATGGGGGTGCTGGTCACCCGTCCGGTCTCCCTCTCGGCCTGGCTGCACCACAAGATGACCGTGGGCGGGACGCGGGAAGAGAACACCCGCGAGGTAGCCAAAGCCTACGCCGGCGAGTACCTGGCCTACGACGCCGGCGGCGAGTCCCTGGTCACCGTGGGGCAGACGGTCCGTCTGGCCGGTGAAGGCTACGACGGCATCGTCCACCTCATGCCCTTCACCTGCATGCCCGAGATCGTGGCCCAGAACATCCTTACTAGGGTCTCGGAGGATCTGAAAATCCCGGTCCTGACGCTTATAATTGATGAGCACACCGCCGAGACGGGGATTTTGACCCGCCTGGAAGCCTTCGTGGATCTGATGGCCCGCAAACGCTCTTTGCCGATTCCGACGAACTAAGCGGGGTAGCACCTTGGGCGAACAACTGTTCATGGGCGTGGACGTCGGCTCGGTCAGCACGAACCTGGCCGTCATAGACCCGGCGAGCCGGGTGGTGGAGAAGCTGTACCTGCGCACCATGGGGCGGCCCATCGAGACGGTGCAGCGCGGCCTCGCGGAGATGAGGGGCCTTCTGGGCGACCGGACCGGCGACATCGCAGGGGTGGGGACCACGGGGTCGGCGCGTCAACTCACCGCGGTCCTCGTCGGCGCAGATTCGGTCAAGAACGAGATAACGGCCCACGCCATCGCGGCGTCGCTGGTCATACCCGGCGTGCGTACCGTCTTCGAGATCGGCGGCCAGGATTCGAAGATCATCATCCTGCGCGACGGCATCGTGGTGGATTTCGCCATGAACACGGTCTGCGCCGCCGGCACAGGCTCCTTCCTGGATCAGCAGTCCTCCAGGCTCTCCATCCCCATCGAGGATTTCGGCGGCTATGCGCTGAAATCCGCCTCCCCGGTGAGAATCGCCGGCCGCTGCACCGTCTTTGCCGAATCGGACATGATTCACAAGCAGCAGATCGGCCACACGACCGAGGACATCATCGCCGGTCTCTGCGAGGCGCTGGTGCGCAACTACCTCAACAACATCGCCCGTGGCAAGGACATAAAGCCGCCCGTGGTTTTTCAGGGCGGGGTGGCGGCAAACCGCGGCATCAAGAGCGCCTTCGAGAAGCAGCTTGGCTATGAGATAATCGTACCGCCTTACCACGACCTCATGGGAGCCATCGGCGCCGCCCAACTGGCCCTGGAACGCGTAGCGGTCACAGGCTCCACCCGGTTCAAGGGTTTCCAGGCGGCTGAGTTCGAATACAAGACCCTCGGCTTCGAGTGCGGCAACTGCCCCAACGTGTGCGAGGTGGTTGAGATACTCCAGAACGGGGTCGTCATCAGCCGCTGGGGGGACAAATGCGGCCGGTACCAGGACCTCACCGTGGGACGTAATTCATAACTTGCATCGCAGTAACTTTTTATGGATAATAAAACCGCTGGCCCTTGCGGTAAGGAGTAGGGGGATGACAAAAGCGGATCTCGCTCAACGGATCGCGAAAAAAACCTTATTGACGCTCAAACAGACGACGGAATTGATAAATGCGATCCTGGAGATGATTACCGTTTCTCTGACGAAAAGCGGAGACGACGAAACGCTTTCCCGTCAGCGCATCGAAATCCGGGGCTTCGGGACGTTTCGCCTGCGCAAGAAACGGGCCCGCCTGGCCCGCAACCCCCGTACCGGCGAGATGATTCGCGTTGGAGACAAGTGGGTCCCCCACTTCAAGCCCTCCAAGCAATTGAAGTCCATCTTACCCGGTTAGTAAAAACGCCTGTATAAATCATTCGTGTTTATGCTATAGTCGGCCCCTCGCACGCCTGATGGGCCCTTAACTTCAACGGATGAATCAAAGGGGTGAGATTTGGGTTCTGGTAAGAAACGCAAACGGCAGAAGATAGCCACGCATAAAAGGAAGAAGAAACGTCGCGCGGACCGTCATAAGAAGAAGAAGTAGGATACATAACCTACATTATCAGACGTAACACCCCGGATTGACCGGGGTGTTTTTTATATTCCCGATGAAATAAATAAGAAATAATTCCCTATAAATCTGTTGTATTTTTTAAAATGATTAATCTTGTATATTCCCATGTGTTTAGTATCCAATAGGTTTTTTATTTTCCACTTATTTATTTCATAATGCTTTTATTCTCTACCTATTAATAAGGTCCGGTTTCCCGGACCGCTTTTTATTCGTTTTTCAGGGTATCAAATATCTCCTTGAACGAAGATCGTCGCTCTACGGCCGTCTGAGGCGGCCTTTTTAATCTCGGTCAATTCATCTCGTGCCGCTTCAATGTTTCGAGTAAATAATTCTTCACCCGCAACGGGGTGTCTGAACGGGACACGGCCGAAATCACGGCCACATACGCCGGTCCCGCGTCCAGCACCTCGCCCAGGTTGACCGGCGTTATGCCCCCGATGGCGCAGACCGGCGCGTCGGTCAACTGCACCGTTTGACGGAGTACTTTCGTGCCCACCGGTCTCTGGTCCGGCTTTATCGGTGTGGCGAAGCAGGGTCCGAGGGCGACGTAGCTGGCCCCGGCCTGCACCGCGGCGTTGGCCTGGGAGGGATTGCGGACCGTCTTGCCGACGAGCATTCCGGGACCGACGAGCCGTCTTACCCGCTCCACGGGGAGATCGCACTGTCCCAGGTGCACCCCGGTGGCTCCGGTCAAGAGGGCGACGTCGGGTCGGTCGTTGACGATGAATGCTACGCCGGCCTTGCGGCACCGCTCGGTGAACTCCTCCGCCAGCCGGAAGAAAACCGCGTCGTCCTGGTCCTTGATCCGGAGCTGGAACGCGCCCGTCCCTTCGAGC
>JAPLSK010000395.1 GCA_026398675.1 bacterium
GATCGGAATCCCCGCCCAACATTTTATCCCCTCTCCCGTCCAGGGAGAGGGCTAGGGTGAGGGTCAGGGTGAGAAAGCGGCGGGGATGGGAATCCCCGCCCTACATCTGAGCACACAGCGAATGCGGACATCCGCCCTACGACACGAAACGAGCGAACCGAGTAATGCCCCGGCAAATCGCCGGCTAGAAGCTCGCCTTGATGGCACCCCAGGACGTATCTACCACGTCCTCACCGTAGTCGAGGGTGTCCCAGTCGTCGAGGTTGTGAAAATATTCGAAGTACACGTCGTACACATTGGCTCCATAGTATCCGAGCGAAGCGTACTCGCCGGTCCCCATCGGGTGATACCAGGTATCGAAATCGAGGGTGAATGTTCCGGTGCCGCCGCCCGCGACCCAGGGCGTGAAGGTCTCGGCCTGGTACGACGAGCCCGGATTAGCGGCGGAGTCGCACTGCCAGTTCGCGCCCGACATGTCACCCGTGGCGTGGTCGGTGCCGATTTCCCACTCGCCGGAAAGTCCGTGTTGGTCCTGATACCAGCCGCCGTTCTCGAAGTCCTCCACGCCGTAACCCCCCGCCTGACGGGGCAGGATGCTCTCCCCGTCCTCCTTTAGGTCCACATTGTCCACCGCCCACCACCCCTGGGTGTCCAGGTCGGTGGCGTACTCGAAGGAGAGGCAACTCATCATGCTGTATTTCATCTCGGTCACGTCGAAGGTCTGGTGGTCCGTCACGTCGTTGGTCGCGCCCAAGGTGGCGATGGGGGTGTACTCACCCTCGCCCCAAATGCTGCCGTACATTTCGATGCTGTTCAAGCGGAAACCCTCGTCCACGCCGGTCTCATCGGAAACCCAATCGAAAGCGATACTCAAATCCCGGGTCCCGTACAGGCCATCGAGCATGAGGTCTACGTAGCCCGAATCTTCATCCTCGAAGATGTGGGTCAGGTAGTGTTCGTAGTCGCTGTCGTAGACGTAGAGCGTGCAGTAGTCGCCGGGGTCGGCCGACACCTGCGAGTACTGGATTCGCAGCAAAACGCCGTCGTAGCCGTGGATGTTTATGGACGGACCCATATAAACCAATCCGGCCGAATCGTTGGAGCCGTAAGCGTCCAGGCCGTCCCGGACACAGCCGACCACGCCGTCATGGATTAACTGCCAGTGGGCGTTGTACTCCGTGGGCGGCTCGACCGAACCCACAGACAAAGCGTTACCGGCCAGGCACGCCGCGGCGACCAGGATAACGAACAGTGCTAACGCTTTCACGGAAAATCCTTTCAAGAGTGAGTGCTTACCCCCCCCCCCCCAATATCAACGACTTGCGCATTTTTGCCTCCACGTTTGGGGTTTTTTGAATCTAAAAATAATCTAGCACATTAAAAGGGGTGCGTCAACCCGTGGGAAGATTTTTGTGTTAACAAGGATGCGGCGGGGATTTGCGGGGGGCATAGCTCGCTACGCTCGGTTAAAAGCGCCGCCCTACCTCATCGCATTCTTCCAGGCACGGTTCGGGGGGAGGGCT
>JAPLSK010000396.1 GCA_026398675.1 bacterium
GAAATGGTGATTATCCCGCGACCGGAACCGAGGAGCGCCTTCGCCTTCGAGGCGATGACACTCGGAGCGCGCCGGGCGGCGACGATTTGCCGGTCCAGTTCCTCTACGGGGTTCGGGGAATTGATGAGGGCCAGGGCGAGATTCATGAGCGGAGCCATGTCCCGCCGACCGCACAGGAGTGCCTCCCCGAGCGCGGGCAGAAGCTCGGGAGGAACACGCCGCGCCAGCCCCAGAGCCCGCGCGTGGAGCTCCGCCGCCCCGTGTGCAGTGTCCGTGGCGATTCCGTCGAGCTCCCGCTTCGCGTTCTCCGGCAACCGATTCATGGCGCTAACCGCCCCCCGCCTCACGCCGAAGCGCCCGCCACCGGTTGAAAAGCACGAGAAGGCTGACCCCGCCGGCCACCAGGCCGCCAGCCATCATCCCGGCCCAGGCGCCGGTCATGCCACCCAATAGCAACCCCAGCGCGAGACCGCCCGGTTCCAATATGAGCCGTTGGCCGATGGTGGGAAGCATGGCGTAGAGCCCCCGGCCCATGGCGTTGAAGTAGCCGTTGACCAGGATGATGAGGGCCGCCGCGGGCTGGGCGACGACCAGCCAGCGCATCATCAACGCTCCGGCGCGGGTCACCTCCGGGGAGTCGGAGAAGAGGGAGACGAAGAAGGGGGCGAAGAACCAGATGAGCACGGTCAACCCGCCGGTGATCAGGGTGGTCACCCAGACCGAGGCCATCGAGGTGTGCCTCGCCCGGTCCGGCAATCCGGCGCCGTGGCACTGGCCGATCATCACCATCGTCCCGGATCCGAAACCGATGGCGGGCAGTTGGATCAGGCCGAACAGGCGCTGCACCACCCCGTAAGCAGCCACCACCGCCACCCCCAGGGGGGTGATGAGGTAGAGGACCACCTGAATGGCCACGGGCATGATGCCCCGCTGGATGAAACCCGGCACCGCCAGCCGCCACAGACGGCTGTAGGCCTCGGGGTCCCACCGCAGGGCTTTGGGGTTGAAATGAATGGGACCCTTGCGCCGGAAGAGGTGGAGGGAGAATGCGCCCATCCCGATCACCCGGCTGAGCACGGTGGCCAGCGCCGCCCCGTAGACGCCCAGACGGGGGAAGGGGCCCAGACCGAAGATGAACAGCGGGTCCAGCACCGCGTTGCAAATTACGGCGAGCAACAGGTTCCAGAATGGGAACCGGGTGTCCCCTCCGCCCCGGTAGAGACCGCCCATCATCATCTGGCCCAGAATGGCGCCCGCCCCCCAGTAAAGGGTACAGGCGTAATCGTTGGCCATTTCCACGACGGCGGGATCCGCCCCGGTGGACTCGAGGAGCGGCCGGGCCAAGATGAGCCCCAGCGGCATCATGAGCGCCGTCAGGCCGAGCCAGGCGAAGGCGGCGTAGAGCGCGACACGCTCCGTGTGCTCCTTGTCCCCGGCGCCGAAGTACCGGGCCAGGACGGCGCTGATGGCGTCGCTCGTCCCGGCGCCGATGCTGATGATCAAAAAATGCAGCGGGAAGCAGAGCGCCACCGCGGCCAGGGCCTCTTTGCCCAGCAGGCCGACGTAGATGAGGTCCACGACCCCCAGGGCCGAATTCAACAGCATCGCCCCGGCCAGGGGAAACGAGAGGTTGACCAGGGTGGAGGTCACCGGTCCGTTGAGCAGGTCCGGCAGCGGTCGTTTGGCCATCGGTTGCCACGATTTTTGATGGCGAGGCAAGGGGTAAGACAAGGGGCCTGACAAGGGGTTTTGCCGGGGGCATAGCTCGCTTCGCTCGGTTAAACCCCTTGTTCCACCCCTTGTTCCACCTCTTGTCTATTTCCCCCAAGACAAGGGGTTTAAACCCCTTGTTTAGAAAAACGGGGTCGCCTCCCCGGTCGAGAGCCGCGACCCCTGGGGTAAAAAGCCGGGGTCTAACCCGGCTTGACGGCGAACATCTTCTGCCCGTATTCCACCGGCTGGGCGTTCTCCACCATCACCCTGACGATGGTGCCGGCGTAATCGCACTCGATCTCGTTCATCACCTTCATCGCCTCGACGATGCAGACGATGCTCCCCTTGCCGACGTGATCACCCACCTTGACGTAGGGCGGCGATTCCGGACTGGGGGCGGTGTAGAAGGTGCCGACCAGGGGGGCGACGACGTACAGGAAATCCTCTCCGCTCTCGGAAACGGGGGTCGGCGCGGTCGGCGCTGGGGTTTCCGGTTCTTGGGCGGCGACCGACGGCGCGGCAACCGGGACGGCGACGGGCGCGGCGGCTAGCTCCTTCTTCAGCTCGAGCTCTTCGAAACCGTCATCGGCGCCCTTGATGACGAGCCCGGTCAGGCCGCCCTCGTTAAAAAGGTCGATGATTTTCCTGAGCTTTTCCAGATCCATCGGCTCTCCCTCTCGCCTCACCCCGCGCGGGTGATTATACAAAAATGGGGCGCACCGTTGGAAGGCGGCCGCACGACGCGGCGTGTCAGAACTGGGCCTTGATCCAGCCGAAAGAGGTCTCGATCACCGACGCCCCGCCGTCGGTCTGGACGAAGCCGTCCACCAGCGGACCGGCGTCACCGGAGGAGAAACCGAAGGCCGGGACACCCGCCGGGGCGATGTAGGTTTCCTCGCTGTAGAGGAAGACCGAGTCGCCGTCGAAGCACACCTCGAACTCCACCGGCCCCGAACCGGACGCGGACAGGGCGAGGCTGTGCCATCCGTCCTGGTCGGCCTGGAGGCAGGTGCCGTACAGCACTTCGGGGTTGCCGTTCAGCTCGTACACCAGGTCCATGCAGTAGGTCTCGCCATCGGGGTAGATGTCCACGTAGTAGAGCTCGCCGCCACGGTCCAGGCCGGCACGCAGGCCGAGCAGTATCTCCCCACCATCCTCTTCGGTGAGCCCGCTGAACTCGCAACCCACGGCGTAGTCCTTGCCCTCGAAGGCGCCGACGGCCATGATCAGCGCGTCGTTGTCGGCGTCGGTGGTCGCGGAGCCGCCGCTCACGGTGATCCCCTCACCGGAAAAATATTCCCAATCAGTGCTGTCACCCAGATCGTAGCCGTCGGGGTAGGAATCGAAGTCGTCCCCAAAGAGCACTCCGCCGTAGGCGGCGAAGGGGACCAGGGCCAGAAGGTAAAAGAAAAAACGCATCACCGCTACTCCTTTACCCGGGTCACGTATGCGCCGGTCCGGGTGTCAATGCGGACTCTGTCCCCCTCGTTGATAAAGAGGGGCACGGAGACTTGGGTACCGGTTTCCACGATGGCGGGTTTGGTGCCGCCGGTGGCGGTGTCGCCCCTCAGGCCGGGGTCGGTCTTGACGACCAGGAGGTCCACCGCCGAGGGGAGTTCCACAGTCAGCGGCCGGCCGTCGTAAAACTGGATGGAGAGCTCCAGCCCCTCGATGAGCCACCGGGTCACTTCGCCGAGGGCGTCGGCGTCCAGGCGGAGTTCCTCGTAGGTCTCGGCGTCCATGAAGACGTACAGGTCCCCTTCCCGGTAGGTGAAGGTGACGTCCTTGTCGTCGAGGGTGATGTCCTGGACTCTCTCACCGCCGCGGAACTTGTGCTCGAAGATGGCGCCCGAAACGAGGTTTTTCAGCTTTGTCCGGACAAAGGCCGGCCCCTTGCCGGGCTTCACGTGCTGGAACTCGACGATGATGTGGGGTACGTCGTCGAAGAGCATCTTCAGCCCGTTGCGAAAGCTGGCGGTGGTGATCAAGGCCCCTCCTATGGGCACCCGATTTCCGAGGGTGGAGGTTACCACACCGCGGCCCCCGGGGCAAGCCGCCCGCGCTATGACACAGAAAAAACAAATTGCGCCATAATGGCCCGGATGCGTGAAGACGGAAATAAATCCCAAGAAGCGCCAATAGAACAAAACAAGGGGTTTAACCGAGCGGAGGGAGCTATGCCCCCGGCAAACCGAACGAAGTGAGCTACGCCTCTAGCGAAACCCCTTGTCTTATCCCAACAAAAAGCCGGCCTTCGCCGGCTTTTATAACGCCTGGTATGGGTCAGAATGTAGCCTTAATCTGCCCCCAGGAGGTTTCCTGCACGTCGGCGTAGCCGGCCAGGAAACATGCGGCGTTGGCCATGATCAAGTGGCCGTCTCCGGTCCACACATCGGTGATCAAGAAGTTCAATCCGACAACACTCTCCGCAGCATTTACCGCCACTCCGCCGGCATCGCTGTAATGGGCCAGCTCAGCCGCCCCTTCACGCATGGTCGTGTTTACGCGCCAGTTGCAGCCGAAAAGCCCCGACACGCCGTTGAAGATGTAGTGATCCGGCTGGTCGATGATTAAATCCTCAGGGCCTTCGAGCGGGTATCGCATCATCGAGTAGTATGGGCTGTAACCGTCGTCGTACCAACGACCGCCGATGCCGCCATAAGACTTGTGCGCCAACTTCCCGCCTTCAACGACCACCAAGCCGCCCTGGTCCACGTAATCGGCCAGCCGATCCCCGAAGACCACGGGGTCCAGGTACTCCGGCACGCCCCCGACAACAACTACATCGTACAGCACAAAAACCCCGAGGGGCGGCGTGCCGCTCACACAGTCGTAGTAATCCAGTTCCCCGAAACGCCCATCGTCTGTAAAGAAGCCTATGACTTCCTCCCAATCGGCTCTGGGCTCACTCAACATGAAAGCGACGTTGAGTTGGGCCGCAGAGAGGGTAGCCGTCAAGAGGATAAAGAAGAAAATCCTTGGCATCTCAAGCACCTCCTTTAAGGTTACAATGGATGTTTGATCACTCTACATAAAATGTACAACACGGTTAAAGGGTTGTCAAGACAGGCGTTGAAAGTAGGGTTAGGTGTCTATTTTTTCAATCACTTATACTAAGTAAGCTGCGGCGTCAATGAACTCGAAAGACCGCCCGTTGTGTGGTATTATGCGCATGGGAGAATAATCCTTCGTCTGGAACCTAAAATGATCACCTACGCGTACAGGTGCGACGCCTGCGGCCACCTCTTCGAGGCCCGTCAGCGGATGACCGACGAGGCGCTGCGGGAGTGCCCCCTAGTGCGGAGGTCCCGTGAAGAGGGTAATCACGGGCGACCTCGGCACGCTCGACGTAGCCCACGACAGGACCTCGGCTTGCTCCACGAGCGGCGGTGGTTGAGGAATCCAGCGCTAGCGGGAGCCCGGGGCCGGGCTCCTTTTTTCGCCGGGGCGTTACTCGGTTCGCCGGGGGCG
>JAPLSK010000397.1 GCA_026398675.1 bacterium
GTTGATATTCCAATTCCTTGGGCGACGTCCTTAACGTAGCAGCCGCGCCATATCGGTGATGATTCCACCGGTGGCGTCCCAGACTTTGGCCAGGTTGGCCTTTTCCGTCGCCACCACGGCCAGGGTCAGCTGGTTCGGCAGTCGGGAGAGGACGATGACGCCGGACTGGAATCGGGTGACGGATTGGACGATGGCCCCGTAGTTGAGCTCCTCGCCGATTTGCTTGAAGGAGAAGTAGCCGCTGGCGCAAATCGCCCCGATGGCCTCGACGTCGGCCTCCTCGGAGCCGGCGGAATCGAGCACGAGCCCGTCTTCCCCGACCACCACAGCGACCTTGACCTCTTTGACCACGAGCAGGCGTTTCAGGATTTCCACGACCTCATTCACTTCTCTTCTCCTTTGTCCTCTTCCCCTACCTCTTCGTCTTTCCGTCCGGACATGCCGGAGAGCCAGCTCGAGAAGGTTTTGAAAGCGGGTTTATCGGATTCTTCGGTGGGAATAATCGGAGCCATGTCCTTCACCGGGGGTATCTCCGGGGGCACCTCGTCCTCGGGCATCACCTCGACGGTTTCCGGCTCCACGATGGCCAGTTCCTCGGTGTCGGGCGGCGGAGGCACGGGCACCTCGACTCTTATCTCGGGCTCGTTGCCGGCGCGTCTCACCGGTGGCTCCTTCACGACCTCCGGCACGTCCGGGGGAGCCCCGCCCTTTTCGGGGGCGGCGTACCGGGACTCCTCATCCACGATGTCGAGGTTCGCCGCTTGAGGGATGAGGTCCAAATCTATCTCTGTGGGTTCGCCGGTCCTGCTGGAGTCAGCCGGTTCCACGCCGGTAGTCATCCTCCCGGCGTCCGACGGGGAATCGGCCGCGCCGCCGGTTCTCCGGGGGTCCTCCGCCGAGACCGGTACACCCGCGGGCAGCTCACCGTCCGGCAGAGCCTCGCCGGACTCTTGGGACGAGGGGAGGGATTCAGCCCGCATCACGTTCTCGAAGTCTATGGTGGACGGGACTTTTTCCTCGATCGTATCCATCTCGCCGGAAAGGGGTTCGGTTTGCGGTGTCCTCGTCGCGGTGGATTCGATGTCTATCTCGATGACCTCGCCCTGGTTCTGCGAGAGAGCCTTGCCTTCCAGCTTCGCCAGCTGCTGGGCCGCGGCGTCGTTGGACGGGTCGAGCTCAAGGATGCGGCGGTAGATGGTGGCCGCCTCGCCGTAGCGCCGCTGGTGCAGCCTGACGTTGGCCATGGAGGAGAGGGCCACCAGGTTGTCCCGGTCCAGCCGCAGGATGTCCTCAAAGGTGGTCTCGGCCTTTGGGTAGTTGCCCAGGTCCAGGTAGCACTTGCCCAAAACTATCTTGGCGGGGATGTATTCGGGACGCCGGCCCATCCCCCGCTTGAGTACCGCGAAAGCCTCCTCGAAGAGGCCGCTCTTTCGGTAGGCGTCCGCCAGGGGCACGAAGGCCAGTGAATCGGGATCTCGCGCCAGAAGCTGTGTGTAGCGCTCGATCTCCGGTCCGAGCTGGAAACGCTTGGCCATTTCTAAGAAACATCCCCCGGGGCGAATTTAACCGGAACCCATTGAAGTTTAGCCCGCTGACGTTTTTTAGTCAAGGGTAAGAATTGTAAGACGTTGCCCCACCGTGCTATACTGCTTCAATAACCTCTCAACCCAAACTGAGGACGCCGATATGAGGTACATTCTGCTCTTCTGCCTGCTGACGGCCTTGATCGCCCCGAGCGCGGCTCGGGATGAGGTCACCTACGACCCCGGCGCCGGGGAGGAGACGATCACACCGGCGACCCCCGCCGCCCAGGGCAACTTCCACATACCGGGGGCCGTCTCCGCCGGGCTGACGCTGGGCTACATGACCTGGCCCGTGAACAGTCCCTACGGCCACGACGGCGGCGGCTTCCTGGTCGGTGTTTCCGGGGCGTACTACTTCGTCGAAAACCT
The DNA here is from genome assembly GCA_026398675.1 of bacterium. Lineage (NCBI taxonomy): Bacteria > bacterium. Next base: position 1,953 of record JAPLSK010000397.1, read on the forward strand.
GGCGGCGAAGCTGGGCCTGGGGTTCGGCCTCGGCGAGTACACCACCCTGATTCACGTGGATCTGGGAGCGCAGTACAACATCCCGGTGAGCGAGACGTTCACCGCCTTCCTGGGGGCGGGCCTCGCACTGGACATGGGCTCCTGGAATGCCTTCGCTTACGCGGACCGCGGCCAGGACGACCCCGAGGAACAGACCGACCCGGTCTACCACAACGGCGACAAGACCAACATAGGTTTCAACGTCAACGGGGGGATCGAGTTCTTTGTCATTGATTTCCTCTCCCTGCGTCCGACGACCTTCTTCGACTTCGCGGGCAGCGTCCACTGGGCCATCGGGCTGGGCGTCAACTACTACTTCTAGACCGGAGGGCGATGCCCCGGCGCACCTTGCGCATTCTCCTGCTGCTCTGCACGGCGGCGGCGGCGGTGCCCTTCGCCGGTATCCGCGGCGGCGTGGAGGCTTACACTTGGCCCTCCGGCGGCGGCTGGCGGACGGCCTACGGTCTGGAAATTTTTCTCGACTCGGACGGCGCCGCCCTCGAGCTCACCTACG
>JAPLSK010000398.1 GCA_026398675.1 bacterium
AAGGGGTTTAACCGAGCGAAGCGAGCTATGCCTCTGGCAAAACCCCTTGCACTCAGCCACAAGCGAAGGAGGAGGTAAGATGCGGAAGTTTCTCTTGGTGTTGATGGCGGGCCTGGGCCTGGTTCTCGGCTGCACCAGCGTTACGCCCGACGGCGGCGGAGACGGCGAGGGCGACGGCGTGGACACCCAGGCCGTCTACCCCAATGACAGGGACAACTACTGGACCTACGCCGTGGATATCGAAGGGGATGACCACTACGAAGACTGGACAATAATTGACGACCCGGGCTACCAGCTCTGCTACTCCCAGCAGCGGATACGCGTTCATAGTGAAGGCGCCCCCGATAATACCTATATGGACCTATACTGCACCGACGATGAGACCGAGGCCGTGATTAATGAGGGATTCAAGTTCTACGACGAGGGCGACCAGCAAGGGCAATTTATGTTCGAAGACCACCCCTGGACCATGCTCCGGTGGCAGTCGGACGGCCTGGACGTGGGTGACACCTGGCACGCCTGGCTCATCTCCGGCGTCCCACCCGGCCTCTTCTACCATGAACCCTTCCCGGCGGACTCCCTTGATTTAGATCTCACAGCCAATGTCGAATCCACCGGGGACTTCTATTACAAGGGCCATGTGCTGACGGCTTACAAAATTGTCTTCTTCGGCGAAGTCATCTTCGAGCTGGACGGTGTGGACCCCGAGGACTGGGAACACCACGAATTCCAGATGGACTACTACTTCGTGCCGGAGTTCGGCTGGGTGAAGATACAGTGGTACACAAACGAAGGGGGCTCGCAGGACCCCTGGCAACTCTGGACTCTCACGGACACCAACGTGGCCATCCCCAACTAGCTCACTTTGTCGTGGTCAAGGGCGTCCTACAGGGCGCCCTTTTTTGGTGATTCACACACCTTAAATAATCCCCCCATTGCGCCCCTAAATGTAGGGCGTGGGCTTTAGTCCCCGCCGTTTTCACCCCTCACCCCAACCCTCCCCCCAGAGGGGGGAGGGGGATAGGCGGCCCTCACCCCCATCCCCGTCGGCACGCCGCTCCCACGGGGAGAGGTAAACCGCCGCGTGCCTATATGTAGGGCGGGGACTTTAGTCCCTGCCGTTCTCCACCCTAACCCTCACCCTAGCCCTCTCCCTGGAAGGGAGAGGGGACTAATTGCAACCCTCACCCCCATCCCCGTCGGCACGCCGCTCCCACGGGGAGAGGGAAACCGCCGCGTGCCGATATGTAGGGCGGGGATTTTAATCCCCGCCGTCTCACCCCCCTCCCCGACCCTCCGCCCAGAGGGGGGAGGGGGATAGGCGGCCCTCACCCCGACCAGGGCTTCGCCGGTTGCGATGATTCAGGGCGGCCCAGTGGGATGCACCCACGGCTTGTCGCCCCATTAAAAAAGGCCGGCATACACCGGCCTTTTAAGTCCACGGGTCGGGGGGAATTAAAAATCCATGGCCTTGATCTGGCCCCAGCTCGTCTCTTGAACGGCGCTCTCCCAGTCGCCCACGTCCACGCGGGCGGCCTGAACGACCTCCTTGCGGCCCTCCGAGTCGTTGGTGGTGTCCTGGACCCAGAAATAGGCCACCAGGTCATCCACCTTCCAGACGGGGTCCACGTCGAAGTCCACGTGGAAGACGCCGTAATCCAGGGGCATACCCTGCGCGGTGGGCAGGATCTCGCGCATGGTGTGGTCGTAGTGGCGACTGCCGGCGTAGAGGTCGTTCTCGGCGATGGCGAAGTAGTACTTCAGGTTCGCGGTGTCGCCGGTGTACTCGTGGGCCCACCAGATCCAGGCGTCCAGGAAGCCTGAGTCGCCGGTGATGTTCCCGCTCATCTGGATGGCCAGGGGCGACTGCTTGTTGTGCCGCTGGATGATGGCCTGCGCGATGCTTTGCTCGCCCGGGGCGTACCAGCCGTCTATCCAGACCTTGGGCACGCCGGTGATGGGCCAGAAGCTGACCCGGGCGTTGGAGTCCGCGGGGTTGTAGAGGTACAGAGGATCGCCGCTGCCGGGCCAGGAGACGTGGATGGAAAGGAGGCTGAAGTAGTCGTGGTATGTGATGTCGGCCTGACGAAGAGCCTCGTCTACCGGGGGACAGTAGCCTCAGGTGTAGTTGGTGAAAGACTCGCCGAAGACCATCCGCTCAACGCCGAAGGCGGAGGCGGCGAGCACGAGGCAGAGTACTAAGAGCTTGCGCATGGGACCCTCCCTCTCGGTTTATTTGTCCTACTATGATTCACGCCCGTACTATATCCCATAAATCGGCTCGAATCAAGGGCCTGATACCCTTTCGACGAAAATACCGGTCACATCACGGCCCGGCGTCCAGGGGCGGGGCACCCGCGGACTCGTCGAGCCGCACGTAATCGCCGCCGTAGTCCGCCGATCCGCCGAAACCGCCCCCCATCGCCGCCTGCTCCAGACGCTCCGGGGTGAAGCCCTGCCAAACCTCGCGGGAGTACCCCTCGCGCACCCGCACGAGCTGCATCCCCACCACGTCGAAGGAGAGGACGATCTTGCTCTCGTTCGAGAGCCAGGACAGCTCGTAGACGCGCTTGTGGGGCTTATCCTCCATCATCTTGACCATGTACTGGGCCTGGTCCTGGGAGCCGAACATCCGGGAGCGGGGGCCGAGGTAAACGGCGTGGGTGCCGGAGCGGAAGGTGTCGTCCACCCGGTCCCGCTGGCCGGCGACGAGTCGCTCGTCGTAGATGACCACGTCCCGGTGGCCGGGCTGGGTAAAGCGGAAGGTGGCGAGGACCCGGTTGGTGTCGAAGTTCAGCGCCGCCGCCGAATCCCGGTTGTCGTAAACGTCCACCTGGATCAGCCGGCGGTCGGAGTACCAGACCTCCTCGAACCAGGTGAAAAGCTCCTGCAGCTCGTCGGCGTACACCCCGGGCTGGACGACGATGTCTATGGAGACGCCGCGTTCGACGCCGGGCGTGGCCTTGGTCTCGGCCACCTCGTAGGGGATCGGCGGCTGGACCTGCCCCTCGCCGGGCGGCTGCTCGCCGATGGCCTGCTCCACGGCCTCGGCGCCGGCCTCAATATCGCCGTTCTCGCCGCCGCAGGCCAGGAAAATCACCGAAAAGACGAGAAGAAAAAGCGGGATACGCATACCTAACCCCCTTGCGCGAGGGAGCACCGTGATTCCGATTCAAGCTCATTTTCCCGCACCCAGGCGGCGGTCCCATCCGCGATGGCTCGGGCTACACGCTGCCGATAGGCGGGGTCCACAAGGAGCGCCTCCTGCCCGGCGTTGGAGAGGTAGCATG
>JAPLSK010000399.1 GCA_026398675.1 bacterium
GCCGGCCGCCAGCATCTCCAGCAACCTGAGCCTCTCGGCGGCCGCCCGTTTGGGGTCCTGCCTGGGGAAACGATGCCCCACGCCCAGAACGTCGGCCAGTTCGGCCAGCCGCTTTTTCACCGTGGGGTAGCTGATGCCCAGGATGCCCTCCATGTCCTTGATGCTCCCGCCGACGGCGACGAAGTGCTTCAGGAAGGCGCGCTGCTCCGAGCTCAGGCTGCAGAAATCACAGAGGGTGAAATCGCCGCGCAGGGATACGCGGCAGCTCTTGCAGAGGAGCTCGACGACGTTGAACTCCTTGCCGCAGACGGGGCAGTGGCCGGGTATGGGGTAGGGCATTTTCGGCTCCTCGGACGGTTTGGGCTTAGTACAGATCCCGCGCGTCTGGTAAAATGTCCGGGTAGGCGGCTTCTTTAAATTCATTCACCCGGTCCGAGAGACAGCATAGCGGGATACATTGATATAGTCAAGTGTAATGTTAATTTACTTAATAAACACATGAATTATCTTAAACGATGACGCGCATACACATCGCCAGCCGAAACCCCGACAAGCTCCGCGAGCTCCGGGACATCCTCGGAGACGAGGGGTACCGCCCGGTCTCCCTCCTGGAGCTCGACCCCGCGGGCACCCTCGATATCGCCGAGACCGGCCGGAGCTTCACCGAGAACGCCGTCCTCAAGGCCACCGCCATCGCCGAGAGGTTCGGCGAGTTGGGGCTCGGCGAGGACTCCGGCCTCTCGGTGGACGCCCTGGGCGGGGCGCCGGGTATCTACTCCGCCCGGTACCACACCCTCGACGCCGAAACGATCCGCGACGTCTACCCCGGATACCCCGGAGGCCTTTCGCTGACAGCGACGGACGTCCCCGCGGATTTACTCAACAACGTGCGACTCCTCGCCGAGCTCGATGGATTTTCCGACCGCGCCGCCCGCTACGCCTGCGCCGTCGCCCTGGCGACCCCAGCGGGAGAGGTCCTCCTGGCCGCCGTGGGGACGGTGGAGGGGCGGATCGGGGACCGGCCGGTCGGCGACGGGGGCTTCGGCTACGACCCCCTCTTCATCCCCGAGGGGTCCGAGCTGACCTTCGCCCGGCACGCCCCGGAGGCCAAGCACGCCGTTAGCCACCGCGGCCGGGCGCTGAAGCGGCTCGTGGACTTCCTGAAAGAGGAACGGCCGTGAGGAGAATCGTCGCTCTACTACTCCTGGCGCTGGTCCTCATCGCGGGCTGCCGCTACACCTTCAGCCCCAATCTGCCGCCGGGAATCGAGTCGGTGGCGGTGCCCACGGTCGCCAACTCCACCTTCGAGTACGGCATCGAGCAGGAGCTCACCGCCGCCATCATCGAGGAACTCCTGGTCAACTCGCCCCTGACCGTGGCCCCCGAGGCGCGCGCCGACGCCCTCCTCATCGTCACCATCACCGGCTACACCACCCGCGCCGTGGCCTACGACGTGGAGGAAGCGGTGAAAAAACGCGAGCTCACCGTGGAGCTCGAGGTGGTCTTCCGGGACCTGGCCGCCAAGCGCGACCTCTGGCGGGACACCTCCCTCTCCGAGCGCGTGACGTACTACGACGTCGAAACCACCGGGGGGAGCGGGACCGAGGCGGAGGCCTACACCGAGTCGGTCAACCTCCTGGCCCAGCGGGTCGTGGACCGCATCGTCGAGGGTTGGTAGCCGGTTAAAAAAAGCGCCCCCCCGCTCCTCCGCGCCGCCCGAGGGGGGATTGTCGGTGAGAGGGTCGCACACCCTTGCAACACCCTCAAATTCTGCTATACTTCAGGTGACAAATACTCGCACCAAAGCGGGAAGCTCTTGAAACTCCGGCCCTCGATAGTCATGGTGGTCCTCCTGTCGGCGACGGCCGCCCTCGCCCAGACCCCCCGCATCTCCTCCGTCGAATTCTCCACCGACGCCGACGGTAACGAGATAGTCACCATCACCGGCGACGCCGTAGGTCTCACCTCCCTGGCCTACGACGTCTTCTCCCTGGAGGACCCGCCCCGGGTCATCGTGGACATCAAGGACTCGATCCACCAGTGCGACCCCCTGGTCAAAGTCGAGGCCGGCCACAACATCCAACGCATCCGCTCCAGCCAGTACTCGGAAAGACCCTCCAAGATAGTCCGCGTGGTCATAGACCTGACCCGGTTCGAGCCCTACTCCCTGACGAAAGAGGGCAACACCATCGAGGTCC
>JAPLSK010000400.1 GCA_026398675.1 bacterium
GACCACGGCCGGCGCGCCGCCCGCGAGGGGGAAGGCGCTGATGGCGAAGCTCATGCCGAGCCGCCCCTGGCGCATCGCCATCGCCACCTTTTTCATCGCGGTCTTGTTCCCCGCCTCCCGCCTGATCCTGCTCTTGATTCTCGGAGTGTGCTTCCTCATCGTCGGGCCGGCCTCCCGTTGGGCGAAGAGGAACCGCCTCGTCCTGGTGCTTCTGATTCTGGGAGTTCCGACACTCGTGATGGGCATGGGCTACTTCCTCGAGGCCGCCAAGCGGATTGATTTCGACGCCCTTCAGCCCGGCACCTACACCGGTCACGGTATCGGAAAGAACACCGCCCTGCCCCTCGAGGTCACGGCGGTGGTGGGGGAGGACGGCTCTTTAAAACTTACCGTCACCGCTCAGTCGGAGAGCGGGGGCCGGCCCGTGGTGGACCGGGCCCTGGCCGAGATTCCCGCCGCCATCGCCTCGTCGAGGAGCCTCGAGGTGGACGCGATTTCCGGCGCCACCTTCACCACCGACGGGATCATCCAGGCCAGCCGGGAGGCGCTCGCCGAGGCCGGAGGCGCCGGCAAGCAGCCCTGGCCCATCCTGGCGCTGCAGTGGCTCACCGTGGCCGAGCCCTCCCGGGAGACCCTCTTCCAGCTTTGCATCATCTTCGGCATCATCTTCTTATTGGACTTCATGCTTTCCGGCGTGATGGTCCGCAACACCGGCGAGAGCCTGAACTGCTACAACTGCCAAGCCTGCGTCGGCGTATGTCCCGTGGGGCGGGTGGAGGACGACGTGCCGCTGCCTATGACGATGGTGCTGGAGACGCGGCTGGGGAACTACGCCCGGGTGGAGGAGCTCGCCAAGTACTGCGTGGGCTGCGCACGCTGCGCCGCGCGCTGCCCCAACGGCATCAGCGCCGTCTCCACGGCGGGGAAGGCCATCGCCGCAAAGCGGAGCCTCTTCGAGCTTTAAAGCGCCGGGCGGTCGAGCAGCACGACGGGAGTTGAACGTTTTTAAGCGGCACCTACTCCGGTTACGCCGAGGACGCGGAACTGGAGGCCTATAACCGGGCCGTCGCCGCCGCGACCAACGACTGCCCGGGCAAACCGGCGACGAACCTCGCCGCGGCCCCGGCGCCATAAAATCACACGCCCCGCGGGGCGTATTCGAGCGGTCAACGAACATGCCAGCCATCATAGAGCGCGACCTGAAGAAAATCCAGCGGACCCTGGACCGCATCTTCGACATGAAGGAGCCCCCGGTGGCGCGGACCCGGCTCCTGTCCACCGGCATGGAACTTTACAACCGCCTCCACTCCGAGGGGCGGGACCTCGCCTCGGACAAGGGGTGCATCGCCTGCGGCAACTGCGTGGACTCCTGCCCCGTGCTGCGGCGCGAGCCGGAGAGGCTGAAGCGGACGGCTCAGCGGACCTCCATGGCCCTGGAGTCCATCGTCGGCGAGGACTGCGAGCAGTGTTACTCCTGCGCCCTGGCCTGCCCCCAAACCGACCTGGACATCAAGCAGTACATCGTGGACAAACGGGTGGTGGAAACCCTGCACAAGAGCAAGATACTCAACCAGCTCGACCGGTACTTCGCCGCGATCATCGGGCTCTTGTTCGGCATCCTTCTGGGCATCCTCATCGCCTGGTAGTCCGGGGTTTCCCGAGACGGGACCGTATTCGTATCAACCGCAAATTAAACCTGGAGCACGAGACATGGGCGACGAGGGCAAAGCGAGGATGTTAAACATCTACATCATGGGCAAGAAGTACCAGGTGCCCGAGACGCTGACCATCCTCAAGGCGATCGAGTATTCCGGCTACCAGTTCATCCGGGGCTGTGGCTGCCGCGGGGGCATCTGCGGCGCCTGCGGGACGGTTTACCGCACCGCCGGCGACTACAAGCTCAAGAGCGGCCTCGCCTGCCAGACCGTGGTCGAGCCCGAGATGTACCTGGCCCAGATCCCTTTCTACCCGGCCAACAAGGCGACCTACGACATCGAGAAGCTGGAGCCCACCGCGGATGCCCTCATCGAGCACTATCCAGAACTTCTGCGCTGCATGGGGTGCAACGCCTGCTCGAAGGTCTGCCCCCAGGATCTGGAGACGATGGAGTACATGTCGGCGGCGATGAAGGGCGACCTGGAGCGGGTGGCCGAGCTCTCCTTCGAGTGCCTGATGTGCGGGCTGTGGCTACAAGGAGACCCAGGCCGACCGCGAACCCGATTGACCCTTTCAAAAGATGGCTCGGGGTCATCCCGTCCGTGGGCGGCCCCGATTGAAGCGATTCCCAGAGGAGTATTCGATGGGTTACACCCCCGAACTTAAGGAACTGGCGGAGAAGGTAGCCGCCACCCGGGAACGGCGCATCGCCCGGCGCCTGGCCCCCAAGCGCATCGTAGCCTACCGCGAGGACAAGGGCCCCTTCCGAGACATCCGCGACCTGACGCGCGTGCACGGCATAGACCCCGAGATATTCGAGGCGGTCAAGGGCCAGGTGTCCCTCACCGACGAGCCGGGTAAAACCAACATCAACACCGCTGACGCCCAGGAGCTGGAGAAGCTCGACGGCATCGGTTACTTCAAGCCGATGACGATGGCGGAGCGGGAACGCGTCCTGAAGAAATTCCACCCGGACTACAAGGACACGGGGATGCGCCCTTTGGCCATGGGTCCGAACAAGGGTGAGCGGGTGCCCGACGAGTTCGCCGATCTTATCGAAGCCCACTCCCTCCTGGCCGGGAGCCCGATCGAGCTCGGGGAAGCGGACTACGACACCGACGTGCTGGTCATCGGAGCCGGGGGGGCGGGGGCTTCGGCCGCGCTCATGGCCCAGGAGGAAGGGGCCAGGGTCCTGTTGGTGACCAAGCTCCGCCACGGCGACTCCAACACGGTCATGGCCGAGGGCGGCATCCAGGCGGCGGACAAGCCCCAGGACAGCCCGGTCTTCCACTTCCTCGACGTCATCGGCGGGGGCCACTTCTCCAACGACCGGGAGCTGGTCGCCGCGCTCACCAACGACGCGCCCCTGGTCATCGAGTGGCTCGAGCGGTTGGGCGTCATGTTCGGGAAAAACGCCGAGGGCGTCATGCAAACCCTCCACGGCGGCGGCACCAGCCGCAAGCGCATGCACTCGTCCGGCGACATGACCGGCGCCGAGATCATGCGCGTGCTCCGCGACGAGATACGCAACCGCCCGCAGATCGAGGTCGTGGAGTTCTCCCCCGTCGTGGAGCTCCTGATGGACGACGCGGGACACTGCGGCGGCGCCGTGTTGAAGAACATGGAGACCGGCGACTTCAAAATCGCCCGGGCCAAGTCCACGGTCATCGCCACCGGCGGCATCGGCCGTCTGCACATCCAGGGCTTCCCCACCACCAATCACTACGGCGCCACCGCCGACGGGCTCATCCTCGGCTACCGGGTTGGGGTGAAGCTGCGCTTCATGGACTCCATCCAGTACCACCCAACCGGTGTAATTTACCCCGAGCAGAACGTAGGGCTCCTGATTACAGAGAAGGTCCGCGGCCTGGGCGCCGAGCCGGTCAACCGGGACGGCGAGGACTTCGTCTTCCCCAAGGAGCCCCGCGATGTGGAGTCCTCCGCCCTCATGCGCGAGTGCCTGGAGCGCGGCAAGGGCATCCTGACCCCCACCGGCCGCCAGGGCGTCTGGCTCGACTCGCCCATGATAGACATCATCCAGGGGCCGGGCACCGTACAGCGCGAGCTCCCGGCCAAGTACAAACAGTTCATGCGGCACGGGATAGACATCTCCAAGGAACCGATGCTGGTCTACCCGACGCTGCACTACCAGAACGGCGGCCTGGCTATCAAGCCCGACACCTCGACGGAGATCCCGGGCCTCTTCGCCGCCGGCGAGGTCGCAGGGGGGATCCACGGCCGCAACCGGCTGATGGGCAACAGCCTCTTGGACATCACCGTCTTCGGGCGCCGCGCGGGGGTTTCCGCGGCCAAATACGCCCGCGGGGCCCGCGTCGGCGAGCTCTCACTCAAGCACGTCGAGGAGTACGAGCGGGAGCTGAAGGAAGCCGGTATCGAGACCGACCGCCAGAGCCCCATGCTCCTGCCCGATTACCGGTATAAGACGGGCTAACCCCCGAACGGCGGTTTAGGAATGAAACGACTCCCCGTCTACATTCTAATCCTGACCGCGGTCTCGGGCCACGCCCTGGACCTGGGCCTGGCGTTGGATCCCGAGACGAACCAGAACGTCATCGGAGTCGTTGACGACTCCGGGATGTTTCACCGGCGCTACGGCGCCGACCTGGAGCTCGAGCTGACCGGCCACACGCAAGGGGGGCCGTCCGGGGAACGGGGAGAGGTTATGCGGTGGGACTCCGCGGGCGGATACTACGTCCAGGGTAAGCGGTGGAGCTGGATCACCTCGGGGGAAAAAAGCCCCGGCGGGGGTCCGT
>JAPLSK010000401.1 GCA_026398675.1 bacterium
GATCACCCCCCTGGGAACGAGCCTGACCCTCAACGCCCTCGGCGTGGACGGCACGGGCGCGCCATACATAGCCAGCTACGGCCTCGTCCCCTGCGGGAAGTCCATCAACCTTTCGCAGATAATCAACCCCGGGACCGACAACGAGGCGACGCTCACCGGCACCGCCGCCCAGGTGGGCGAGTACCTGGTCATGAACACCGACGGCTTCCTGACGGTTTTCCAGCGGGCGGGCGAGGACTGGGTCGGCATGTGGGTTGACCTGGAGGCCGGCGCCCTGGCCTCGGAAATCCTCACCCCCGACGACGCCAAGCTCGACGTGATGACCTTCTTTGTGGACAACGACTTCACGCTCACCAAGCAGGAGGGCGGCTTCTATATCGCCCGGTGGGAGACCGACGGCGAGCCCTTCGAGGCCCCGGCGCTCGTCTTCGGCGAGAAGTACATGGCGCTCTCCATCCCCGATCCCGCCGAGCCCTGGCTGGGCGTCTTCACCGTGGGCGAGGGGGCCATGGGCGGACGGTGGGTCACCTGGGGTTCCACATCCGTCCTGGACGTGGATATCGTGAGCGGCGGGGCCCAGCCGCCGGACCCGCCCGAACTGGCTCCGCTCCCCAAGCAGGGCGACTTCTCCTGCCGGGGGACCAACACCGAGGGCGACGCCTACGAGGGAACCTACCAGATGCAGTCCAAGGGGAACATCGTCGCCTGCCGCCAGACCGTCACCCCCACCGACGGCGAGACCGAAATCTACGAGGGGGTGGGCGTGGTGGTGAACGGATATCTGGTTCTGGCCACGGGGCCGTTCCTGACCGTTTACTCACCCTCGGGGGACGACTGGGTGGGCATCTGGACCGACCCCTACGACAAGAAGCTCTGCGACGAGACCCTGACCTTCAACGAGTAGGGGTTTCAGCGGATGAATACGGGCGGCCGCCGGGCCGCTGCCGCCCCCTACCCCCTTTGGGGGGAGGGCGGGGGTGGGGGGCAGGCGGGTGTGAACACCCGCCCTTACGTCCATACCTCGCGTATCCCACTCGTAAGGGCCGACCTGAAGGTCCGCCCCTACATCATCGCCAATTTCATGACGCGGGCCGGGGTGCGGGTCGATCCCCTCCCCCCTCTGGGGGGGGAGGATTAGGGTGAGGGGTAAAAACGGCGGGGACTAAAGTCCCCGCCCTACATTTCTAAACCCACGCCGGCCTCAGCTCCCCGTGCTCTCGTACCGCCGGACGCCGGTCCGCCACAGCACCGCGGCCAGAACCGCGAAGACGATCAGCACCGCCGGCATCCACCACGCCAGTATCTGGTACATCCCGCCCTTCTGTAAAAACCAGGACGCCGGCACGATGGAAACCCAGGCCAGGGGAAAGACCCAGGTCATGAGGCCCTGGATCCACCCCCCATAGATGGTCAGGGGGTAGTAGCTCAGGTTGTAGAACTCGCCGATGAAGAACCAGTAAAGGGTCTCCACCTGGAGCACGCGGAAGGAGAGGCCGGCGAAAATGACGTTGATCGCCACCATGATCGCCGACCCGGCCAGGAGGAACCCCACGAGGACCGGCCAGTTCCACCACGCGTCCGCCAGGCCGCAGTTCACGAACGCCAGGACCGTTATCCCCAGCCGCCCCACCAGGGTGATCAACCATTGGTCGTTGACCTCGCGGATGAAAAGATGCACCAGGGGCGGGATGGGGCGGATCAAGAGGGAATCGAAGGTCCCCCCGCGGATATGATCCCCCACCTCGGCCACGTGGGCCGAGATGAGCTGGCCCAGGGCCATGATCGAGGAGGAGATGCCGTAGACCAGCATCACCTGCCAAAGGGTCCAGCCACTGACCTCGTGCACCTGGCCGAAAACCAGGATTATGAAGAGAATCTGGCTGCCCATCATGAAGGCCATGAAGACGTTTCCGGTCCAGAAGTCGGCCCGGTAATCCATCTTGGCCTTGAAGGCCTGGGCGATGAAGGCGCCGATGAGCCCCAATCGGAGGCGGCTCCGGGCGGTCCCCTCATCTTTCACTTCGTTGGGCATGGGGTTCATATTCACCCGCCTAGGGCAGGTTCATGACTTCCTCAAACGCGCCGTCGTTATAGATGTAAACCGCGCCGTCGGAGTTGAGGGCGAAGATGGCGTAGGCGTCCTCTTTGGCGTCGTAGATGACCGAGAGGCTGTACGGTCCCTTGCCGGGTATCTGTCCGAACTCGGGGGTGTTGTTCTCGCCCAGAACGTCGAATGCCCGCCCCCCGCCGTTGCAGGCCACGGCGTACCAGGTGTCGGCCGCCGAGTCGTAGAGGGCCGCGATGTCGCACGGGCCGGGACCGGGTATCTCCGCCAGCTTTACCACCTCGCCGGAGTAGGAGCAGAAAACCTCGCCCTTGTCGTTGATGAAGTAGGCGATGTACGCGTCGGCGGCGGTGTCGTGGAAGGCGTCCATCTGGGGCGCGGCCAGGACGGCGGCCGCCAGAAAGAGCGTAAGGAACACGGATCTGTGCATTGCCTTCTCCTTGGATGGGGGTTGAATCGGCAACAGGTTTTACCCGGCGCGCGCCACGGGCAGTTCCTTCCAGGAGGTGGTGTAGCGCGGCGAACGCCGGTTCGTCCGGAGCACCCAGGGCTTTTCCAGCCCCTCCCGGGCGTACTGCACCGTCTGGGGCCCGATCTCCCGGTTGACGCTGTCCACGGCGCGCATCAGCCGCTCGCCGCGCCTCCGGGGGCTCTCACTCCCATCCGGCGGCTCACCCAGCCGGTCGAAGAGATTGAGCTGGACGGCACCCGCCGGGACGATGTCGCCCAGGAGCACCCCGGCCCTCTTGTAAGCGTAACCCCGGCGGTAGATGCGCTTGAGCCCGACGAGGGCGTGACCCAGCAGCTCGTGGGTGACGGCGGACGGTACGGGGAGCACGGCGACCGTTGAGTTGTAGTACTTGGGCCCTTCGTCGAAGTGGCCGGTCATGACGAAGACTGTCAGCACACCAGCAGCGGAGCTTTGGGCGCGTAACTTCTCCGCCGCCCGGCTGACGAAGCTGGCCACCGCCTCCTCGAGCTCCTCGAGGGTCACGAGCGCCCTGGCGAAGGAGCGCGTGGTGCAGATGGTCTTTTTGTCCGGCGGCTGGTCCTCCAGGCCCAGGCAGCCGATGCCGCGCAGCTCGTAAACCATCCGCCGCCCGACGACCCCCAGCGTCTTGTCGATCCAGCGGTCGTCGGCGTCCCGCAGCTTCTTCGCCGTGTGGATGCCCGCGCGCTTCAGCCGCCGGGCCAGGCGGTCGGCGATGCCCCAGACGTCCTCCACGGAGAGCCGGGCCAGAATCTCGTCCAGCTCC
>JAPLSK010000402.1 GCA_026398675.1 bacterium
GAGACCCTCCCCTACGGGTAAGGTGTGAATCGTGCGACAACCTCGTAGGGGCCGCTATACGCTAAAAAACGGCGGGGACTAAGTCCCCGCCCTACATTCATCCACATCTTAGTGCGAGCCTGGCTTCCCGCCCAACCCACGCGCGCAACCTACTTCGGCAGGTTGGCCTCGATCTTGGCCCGGAAGGTCTCTTCCGTCTGGGACCCGACGAGCACCTCCACCAGGTTCCCCTGCGCGATGATGAAGGTGACCGGGATGGCCTGATGGGCGTAGAACGTATTGGCCTCCTCGTTGGAGGCGTAGGGCTCATCGGCGGCCAGGAGCACCGGCTCGGTGATGCCCAGGTCGTCCACCATGCCCTGGGCCAGGACGGGCGCCGTGTCCTCGGTGACGAAGATGAGCTGGAAGCCTTTGCCCTCGTACTCCTGGGCCAGCTTGAGCAGGCCGGGCGCCTCTTCGCGGCACGGCTCGCACCAGCTGGCAAAGAAGTTCAAAAAGACCAGCTTGTCCGAGTAGTCGGACAGCTTGTACATATTGCCATCGAGCCCCGCGGCCTGGAAATCCACGGCGGGGTTGCCCAGGGTGCCGCCGCCTCCGCCGCAGCCCGCGGCCAGGATGAACGCCGCCGTCAGGGCGACGGACAAGGTCAATTTACGCATCGGCCTCTCCTTTTTCCTCGGTCCCGGTTTCCTCGTCTTTTTCCTCATCCTTCCTCGTCTCGGCGGTCCCCTCCAGTCCGTACCTGCGCAAGTAACGCTCGACGCGGCCCGCCGAATCCATCAGCTTCTGCTTGCCGGTGTAGAAGGGGTGACAGGCGCTGCACACGTCCACCTTGATTTCCTTCTTGGTGGAGCGCGTCTTGACCTGATTGCCGCAGGCGCAGGAGATGGTCGCCTCTCCGTACTGGGGGTGAATCTTGGGCTTCATGGTTGCTCCCGTCGAGTCTCCCGGCGGTGCCCACCGACCGGGGAGCGGTATGTTAATCTAAATCGCTGCCGCCGTCAACGGGCTTTCCCTCGCCGCCCGGCGTCGGACGGGGTTCCTTGGGGTTGCCCCGGCGGGTGAATAGGTGGTAGTCGGCGTAAGCGGCCGGGTCTTTCTCGTAGTCTCCGCGGCTTTCGTAGAGAAAGGCCACGTCCTCCTCCACGCTCCAGATGTACTCCTTGCGCTGGAGGAACACGCGGGTGGCCTCCTCGGCGATGTAGCAGCGGGCCGGGTCCCGCGGGTTGTCCGGCATCCCGGTGAAGACGAGCATGGACTGCCCGCGCCGCAGAATCAAGGATTCGCGACCGACCACGTTGATGGTGAACTCGTATCCGCCCCCGTTGATGACGTAGAAACCGGACACGTCCACCGGGAGCTCGGACACGTTCTGCAGCTCGATCCACTCCGAGTTGAACCGGGGCAATCCCTGGGCGAGGCGGTACTCGCGGTGGGAGTCGGGGTGGATGGCGGCGATTCTGACACTGGGCCGGCGCAAGACGGACCTCCGCTGACGTTCGCGGGGAAAGAGAGTTTAGCAGGGCGCGGCGGGTCTAGTCAACCGTCAATCGGGTTGAAAGCGGCCGGATGCTGTGCTAACATGCCGCAATAATCCAACGAGTGCGCGATGTTCAACCCACCCGCCGCCGCAGCCTCCTTCGTATACGCCGTGGGCGTCCAGGCGGACCGCCTGCTGGACGGCCTGCGCGGAGGCGTCCGGACCCGGGCCCCGGTGGTGAGCGTGGGGAACCTGGTGGCGGGCGGCTCGGGGAAGACCCCGCTCGTCCGCTGGCTCACCGGGCGGCTGGAGGAGCGGGGGCTCTCCGTGGGCGTCGTCGCCCGGGGCTACCGGGGAAGCTGGGCAAAGAGAACGTCAAGGCCGGCGCTGGTCCGCGACCTCACGACGGAGGAGGCGGGGGATGAGGCGGCGCTTTTGGCCAAAGCACTCCCACGCGCCGAGGTCGCCGTCGGCCGGGTAAAGGCCCGGGCGGCGGAGCTCCTGGACCCGATGAACCTGGACCTGATTTTGGTGGACGACGGCCTGCAGCACCGGCGGCTGGCGCGGGACTACGACATCGCGGTGCTGGAGCGCGGCGACTGGCTGGGCTACATCGAGCGCGGCACGCGCCTGATTCCTTGGGGAAGGATGCGAGAACCCTTCGTGCGCCTGGAAAGCGTGGACGCCGTGGTCTTCTGGGACGCGTCGGAGGAGGAGGCCCGGCGGTTGAGCCTGCGCTTCCCCGAGCCGACGATGCTGCGCGCCCGGCGGGAGCCCGTGGAGCTCGCCCCGGACGGCGGAGAACTTCCACCGGGCGGGTTGAGGGGGAGAGAGGTCATCGCCTTCTGCGGCGTCGCCCGGCCGATGGTCTTCTTCGAGGATTTAAAAACAATGGGGGCGGAGTTGGTGGAGACGCGGGCCTTCCCCGACCACGCCCGCTACGCCGCCCGGCGCCTGGGGGAGCTGCGGAGACTGGCGGACGCCCACCCCGGCGCCGTCACCGTCACCACCGCCAAGGACGCGGTGAAAATTCCCTCCGGGACGCTGCCCGGCCTGCGGGTTCTGGAACGGCGCGTGGTCTTCGCCGGGGAGGACGGCGCGAGGCTCGTCGGGGAAGTCGCCGCGGTCGCACGGGGGTGCAGGCGTGGATGAGGCCGACTACAGGCCAACCCTGGGGCACCGGCTCCAGTACGCCCTGGTCTGGCTGATTTTTCTTTTGGCCAATTTGAGCCCGCGCGCCCTGGCCCGCTTCAACGCCTGGCTCCTGGGCATTTTTTTGTACCTTATCCTCGGCCGGCGCCGGCGAATCGCCAAGGGGAACCTCCGCGAGCGGCTGGGGCTGGATAAACGCGCGGCGGCCCGCACCGCCCGCCGGAATTTCTGCCGCATCGCCCAGAATTTCGTGGACTTCATGCGCCTGCCGTACTTCACCGAAAAAAAGCGGAGCCGGTGGATGACGGTGGAAGGGATGGAGCACCTGCGCGGGGCGCTGAAGAAGAAGGGGGGCGTCATCCTGGCCTCGGCGCACACCGGACCCTGGGAGCTGACCTCGGCCTTCCTCTCGGCGGAGGCGGCCCCCGGCGCGGCTCTGGCCACCCGCCAGCACAACCGGCTCGTGGACGAATTCTTGAACAAGCTGCGCGCCAAGGCCGGCCTCGACGTCATCTTCGTGGACGAAGAGCTCCGGCCGGTCGTCCGCGCCATCAAAAAAAACCGCATCCTCTACATGCTGGCGGACCAGGACGCCGGCCCCACGGGCGAGTTCGTCGAGTTCCTCGGCGCCCCGGCCAGCTTCCACCGCGGGCCGGCCTTCTTCGCCTACAAGCTGGGCGCGCCG
>JAPLSK010000403.1 GCA_026398675.1 bacterium
GTGGTGCCGCCGACCGCCGGGTTGGGGAAGGCGTTGCGCAGCTCCACCGCCCGCCGGCCGCCCGGGGGCACCGTGACCTCCGCGGGGCCGTAGCTCACCGGCTCGCCGTTACGCTCCAGCACGTCCACCCGATAGCGGTAAGTCCCGCCGGGTTCCACGTCCAGGTCGTAGTACGCCACATCGGTGGAACCCTCGAGGGGCGTCCCGTTCAGCGCCCGCCACCCGTCGGCCTCCTCGCGCATTATCTTGAAGAAGACCTCCTCGCAGCCGCAGAAGCTGAAGCTAATCCGCACGCCGTCGCCCACCGGCGTGGCCGCCAGGTCGGTGAGGAATCCCGCGGGCGCCTCGACCCCGTTCTCCAGCATCCAGAGGAACACCGGCCAGTGCAGCTCGCAGGTCGGCTCTATCTCCTCGGGCGGCGGCGCGAAGCCCCCGTCCTCCTCCGAGTTCACCTCGAAGGAGAAGCCCAACACCCCACCCTCGAAGGCTTCGTCGGGGGAAATTCCGCCCGGAACGTAATCCCCTCCGTATGACCAGTCGTCGAAATCGCCGTTCAGCGGGTAGAGGATTTCACCCGGGCGCCCGACCTCGTAGGGACCGTGCCCCTGGCCGGTGATGACGTCGTTCATGGCGTTGCCGTACGCGCGGAATGTCGCCTCGTCGGCGGTCGGTTCGTCCACGTACCCCCAGGGGAGCAGAATCAGCTCGCCGAAGCTGTGGTAACTGACGGCGAACTCGAACTCCCGGTCCAGAAACAGGTTATGGACGGCCAGGGTTTCCGGTTCGCTGAACGGTGACGCGCCGCGGTAGAGCGCCGACCAGGGATCGGGGCTGGAGCCCGTGTCGTTGTAGCCCCACATGTAGCCGTAGTTGCGGTTAAGGTCCACGCCGTCGGGCGGCCGCATGTTCTTCCGCCTCCAGCCGCCCGGGTCCCCGTCGCTGTGCTCCTCCACCCAAACGTGGCCGTCGGGGTTTACCGTGGGGACGATGAACACCTCGTGGGAGTTTATCAAGTAGGCCAACTCCGGGTCGGTGTAGTAGTCTAGGGCGATGCGGTTGAGGAAGTACATGGGAATCTCGAGGGTCATTATCTCCCGGGCGTGGGTGTTGCCGTGGATGAAGATTTCCCCCTCCGCCTCGTCCACCGTGGGGTTGTCGCTGACCTTCATGCACCAGATGTCCCGGCCCATGTAGCTGGGACCCAAGCTGAAAAGGTTGAAGATGTCGGGGTGGGCGGCGGCCAATTCCTCTAGCTCGGCTTCCATCTCGGCGACGGTACGGTAGCCACCGTAGAAGGAGTCGCCGCCACGGGAGCCGAAGCGCACCCGGGAGAAATCGTAGTCCACCGTCCGCCAGCGGTAACCCAGGGAGGCCAGGGCCTCGAGGTCCGAGTCCGTGGCCAGGACGTGCAGCCCGTCGGCGGTGTTGGAGGAAAGGACGTCCAGGTTCAGGGGGGCGAGAGAATCGAAATCGCCGCGGCTGTACGCCTCGACGACGACCCACTGCGTCCCCGCGGGCGCGGCGGACGCCCAGAGCGTCGCGAGGAGAATCGAAACCGATAGAAGCCTTCGCATCCCCACCCTTTTCCACCTGGCACACACAGTATAAGCCTAAAAAGGGCGCGGCTTCAAGGCGTTCTTGTCAGCGGGACCGGCCGGTGGTAAGGTTGGGCCCTTGGAACACGAGCGGAGGGGCAATCCGAGCATGAAGCGCGATGTCAGCCGGTTGTGGGAAAACGAACGGGGCCGCCGGAGCCGACCCGGCACCGCGCTTTCCGCCTGCGCGGTCTGGGGCGACGACTACGCCTCCGGCGTCGCCAACCTGGGCCACCAGCGCGTGTGGGCGCTGGCCGACGACGCCCCCGGCTGGTCCGCCGACAGGCTCTACGACCTCGACCGGCCTGAGGGCCGGCCCGTCTCCTTCGCCTGGAACCGCCCCCTCGGATCCTTCGATCTGGTCCTGGCCTCGGTATCCTTCGAAAACGACTACCCCGGGCTCCTGGACACGCTGCGCTCCGCCGGCCTCCTCGCCGGCGGCGTAGCCCCCAGCCTGAACCCGCTGCACCTGGCGCCCTTCTTCGACGCGGTTTACTCGGGCGACGCCGAGACCGTCCTGCCGTCGGTGCTGGAGGGGATGCACAAAAATCCGCCCCACTCGAGGGAGGAGGCCTGGTCGCTCTTTGGAAAATTCGGCCTCCACGTGGACGCCCTCGGCGCGCCGGGCGAGCGCCAAATCTGGACGTCCCGCTCCTACGCGGCGAGCGAGACGGTGCACCCCGCGGGGCACTTCGGCGAGACGGCGCTGGTGGAACTGGGCCGCGGCTGTCCCCGAAGCTGCCGGTTCTGCGCCGTGGGCTGGATGGCGGGCGGCTACCGACCGGCGGACCCCGACGCACTGCGGGAACAGATTCTCAAGAGTACGGGGGACCTGAAGGTGAATCGGGTGGGGCTCGTCGGCGCCGCCGTCGCCGAGGGGGACGATTTCCAGGATCTCCTCCGGTGGCTGAAGGAGAGGGGCCTGCGGGCCACGGTCAGCTCCCTCCGGGCGGACCTTCTGAACGAGGACACGGCGCGCCTTCTGGTGGAACTGGGCCAGCGGACGTTGACACTTTCCGCCGAGGCGGGCTCGCAGGGCTTGCGCGACACGCTGGG
>JAPLSK010000404.1 GCA_026398675.1 bacterium
AGCCGCTCCCCGGCCGCGTCGTCGCCGGCCAGAAATTCAACCGCTTCGGCGTCCACGCTGGCTTCCGGTTTACGACCCAGGGGTCACGGTTTGACCCCCGGGGTCGAGGGGCGGTAAAATCACCGGGGAGGCCCCATGCCCTACGTCCGTTACCGTGGTCCCTACGCCGTTCTGGTCCACGCCTGCCGCCGGGGCGAAAAGGTGGTGCAGCGGCACCTGGCCTATCTGGGGAGACGGACGATTGTGGAGTCTGGACTGCGCCGGATAATCGAGGCCCGGTTCCCGGAAATTTCCTTCGATTGGAATAAGCTCGAGTCGGGGCTGCGGGGCGGTGCCGGAAGAAGCGCCTCGAGCTGGCTCGAGGAGGACTAGCCCCGGGCTCTTTTTATCACAAAGCCCCGTGAAATGGGGCTTTTTTGGTTCCCCTCGCCGCCCCGGACGTCAGTCCTGCCGGAAGAGGATGATCCGCGCCTGATCCTCCGGTATGTACTCGTCCTCCCAGGGCTGGAACCAGAGGAAGGCGTCAATCACCCACAGGTCCCCCTCCTCGGTCACCGCCAGGTCAATGGGGCAGCGCAGCCGCCAGTAACCATTGCCGTAGATGACCGCCAGGAGCTTGCCGTCGCTGGAGAACTTCTGGATGCGGGCGTTGCGGGTGTCGCAGACGTAGATGTTCCCGTCCGCGTCCGCGGCCACCCCGAAGGGGGACGAGAGCTGGCCGTTGTTGAAGCCGAACCCGCCTATCGTCCTCTGGTAGTGGAAAATGAAGGGGTAAATGTACAGCGGGTCGTAGGCCGGGTCCGCGGGGTCGGTGGGGGTGGGCTCCATGGTGAATGTCTGGAGCCTGTGGTTGTAAACGTCCGAGACGACGACCGTCTCGTCGGGCGTCACGCAGATGCCCATGGGCCGGTAGAATTTGCCCTCTTGGTCCCCCTCGCCGCCGCCCTCGGCCGTCACGGTGTCCCCCTCGATGTAGAAGAGATAGCTCAGCGCGACGTC
The DNA here is from genome assembly GCA_026398675.1 of bacterium. Taxonomy (NCBI): domain Bacteria; species bacterium. Next base: position 1,000 of record JAPLSK010000404.1, read on the forward strand.
GGTGTAGGCGAGTTTATCCGGCGGGTAGAAGGCCACGGGGCCGGGCTGGGCGGTGGTGGGGTATCCGGTCAGGATGTCGTTCTGGGTTATAAAGGCGTAGTGGGGGCGGTTGTCGTCGGGGAGGTCGGAGTCGGGGTCGGGCAGAGCAAGCTTGGAGACCTGTTTCCCGAGCTCGAACACGGGGCCCATTTCGGATTGGGATTCGGAAACGAGCACCAGCTCATTATCGGAGGTTGAGTTGGGGTATGATTCGATGAAGAGCTGGTAGGTGGATTCCTGGCGTCCGCGGGGCCAGACCCAGTAGGCGTCCCAGTCTGCGCTGCCGTCCGGGTTGGGGATGAAGCGTTCGAGGTAGCCGCCACGGATGTTGGTGACCAACAGGTCGCCCTCGGAATCCACCGAGATGGAGTAGGGGAACCAGAAGCCCCAGTCGGGGTCGCCTTCGGCGTCGCCGACGGAGTAGGGGCCGGGATCCTGGTCGCCGACCCGGGTTATCTCGAAACCGCCGATGGAGGAGTAGCTCTCGGTGGGTTCGGGGTAATTCGGCACCTCGCAGCTTGCGAGGGCCAGCAAGGTGCAGGCGACGCTCAGGGCAATGAGGCTGATTTTTTTCAGGACCATCGGCTGCATTTTACCACACCGCCCCGCGACGCGCCATCCGGGGCCGGTGGTATAATCCGTCGCTTGGAGGACCGATGAGCGGAGAGATAGTCACCCTGGCCCACGGCGGCGGCGGCATCGCCTCGCGGCGCCTGCTCCGGGAGCATCTGCTGCCGCGGCTGGACTCCGAGGCGCTCCGGCCGCTGGGCGATTCGGCGATCCTGGACATCCCCCCGGGCGGAATAGCGCTGACGACCGACAGCTACGTGATTCAGCCCTGGCGCTTCCCCGGCGGCGAC
>JAPLSK010000405.1 GCA_026398675.1 bacterium
CCGGCACGCCGGCCTTCTTCCTCCACCCCGGCGAGGCGGCCCACGGCGACCTCGGGATGGTCACCTCGGGGGACGTGGTCCTGGCGGTCTCCAACTCGGGACGGACCCTGGAGCTCCTGGCCATCGTGCCGAACCTGAAGAAGCTTGGCGCGAGGCTGGTGGCCCTGGTCGGAGACCCCGACTCCCCCCTGGCCCGCGAGGCCGAGGTGGCCCTCGATGCGAGCGTGGAGCGGGAGGCGTGCCCCTTGAACCTGGCGCCCACATCTTCGACGACGGCGGCGCTGGCCCTGGGCGACGCCCTGGCCGTGGCGCTGATGGAGCTGCGCCAGTTCAAGGCCGACGATTTCGCCCGCTTCCATCCGGGGGGTCTCCTGGGCGACCGCCTGCTCCGCCTCACCGTGGACGAGGTGCTCATTACGGGCGGGCGATTCCCCAGCGTGGGGGTCGGGGCGGATTTCGCCGAGGTGGTCGAAGAGCTGGCCGACAAGCGGCAGGGCGTCACCGCCGTCGTTTCCACCGAGGGTCGGCTGGCCGGCGTCATCTCTAACGGCGACGTGCTGCGCGTTTTGGTCAAAAAGCGGGACACCGCGGGCCTCACCGCCGAGGGGATGATGAACCGCGACCCCAAGACGGTCGCGCCTGGGACGAGCGCCGAGAAGGCCGTGGCGGTCATGGAGACCCACGACATCACCGCCCTGGTCGTGGTGGATGATGAGCACCGGCCCCTGGGGCTGGTACACCTCCACGACCTCCTGGGGCGGAAAACCTTCTGGCAGTCCGGTTAGCGAACCAATTTGTAAAACCAAGGACCGCCGGTGCGCGGTCCTTTTTGCAATCCCGGGCGACTCTCCCTCGGACCCGAGGGGCGGCGGTGGGAGAAAAATGACCCCGCGGCGGTGGGCGACGGCCACGGAGAGAAACCCGCTCAAACGGTTGCTTTCGGCTCCGCCGACATATCCCCGTCCGGTCTCGGCGCCGGGTCAAGACCGGCTCGTGTAAAAAAACCGCCCGGAAGCGGTCTTCTTCAAACCGGCTCGGTTAGCCGGTCGGGCTCGTGTTTGTTTAAGTCTTTTCCAGCAAAAAGACCGCCCGTAAGCGGCCTTTTTCATAATTCGCACAGGCTCCGGCGGGCCCCTAGTCGAACTCGTAGTCGGGGAAGATGTAGGCCATGGGGTCGGTGCAGCTTGAGTCCACCAGGATCTCGTAGTGGAGGTGAGGTCCGGTGGATCTGCCCGTCGAGCCGACATCGGCGATAATCTGTCCCCGCTTGACCACGTCGCCTTCCTTGACGTGGAGCCTGGAGCAGTGTCCGTAACGGGTCTGGTAGCCGTAGCCGTGGTCTATGAAGCAGGTGGTGCCGTAGCCGCCGCGGGTGCCGGCGAAGAATACCACGCCGTCGGCGGGGGCGAAGATTGGCGTCCCCCACGGCGCCGCGATGTCTAAGCCGCGATGAAAGGCGATCAGCCCGTTGATGGGGTCTATGCGGTTGCCCAAGAAGCTGATGATGTGGCCGACCACGGGCTTGATGGAGGGCGTATGGGCGCGGATGTCGGCCTCGCGCCGTGTCCGCTCGATGGTCTGGTTCACCAGGGAAATCTCGTAGTTGATCGAGCCGGCCAGGCGCAGGGAGCGCTCGAAGTAGCGCTGCGTCGTCTCGTCCAGGGGGGAGGCGGGGATGCGGGGGAAGGAGGCGATGGCCAAGCCCAGCTCCACGCCGCCGATGCCGCCCTCCCGCTCCGAGTCCGGCACGATGGGCAGGGCGTGGGCCAGCCGGGCGACGTCGTTGACCTCCCGGACGGACGTGAGCTGCTGGTTCAACTCCCCGATGTTCTCCTGGACCTTGGTCAGTTCCCCCTGCTGGTCCTCGTTCTCCAACTCCAGGGTGAAGAGGTCCAGCCGCTTGCGCAGGTTGTCCGAGTAGAAGAAGAGCAGAACCAGCGCGCCGATGATGACCGACACGGTAATCCAGAAGAAGCGCCGGATGCCGCGGCGGTCCAGCTCCCGGTGGAAGGTCCCCAGGGCTCCGTCCCGGCAGACGACCAGGCTGAAATGCTCCGCCTTTTTGCGTTTCTTCTTGAGAGGATGTAACTTGAGCGTCGCGGTGATCAAAGGTTGGGTAGGGTTGTCCCCCGCGGGAGGGGTTATAGGTTAAGCAGAATCAACGACAAACGCCCAGCTTCATTTTATGGAGAAGGGGGTGGGCTGTCAAGGGTGATGATTGGAGTAGACAAAAACGTCCGTTTCCCGAAAAAAACCGTCCGGTCACCTCACCAGGGCCGATGGTACACTCCCCGTGACCTCCCCGAATACCGCGCCATGGACCGGACCCGTAAAGCCAGAGCTTACCTCGGCGTCGCCACCGTCATCTGGGGCTCGACCTTCATCGTGCTCAAGCTCCTCTTGACGCGGGCCACCCCGTGGCTGTTGGTGGGGGTGCGGTTCAGCCTGGCCGCGGCGGTCTGCCTCGTGATTCTTCTCTGGCGGCGGTGGCGCGTCGAGGGCAAGGTTCTCCGGCGCGGGGCCTTCCTCGGCCTTTTGCTCCTGGGGGGGTACGCCCTGCAGACTCTGGGGCTGGTGTACACGGG
>JAPLSK010000406.1 GCA_026398675.1 bacterium
ACGACGAGCTGGGTCGGCGCTGGGAGACGCTGCTCGCCGTGCGCGCCGAGGTCATCGGGGTTTTGGAGGCTTTCCGGGCCGAGGGGCACAACTCCCTGGAAGCCACCCTCGCGCTGATCCCGACCGACGACTCCTTGGACGTGCTCCTGCGCGGTTACGGCGTGGACGCCCTGAAGGACCTCTTCATCGTGTCGGGGGTGGAGCTCCGGCCCGTTTCCAAGAAAGAAACCGACTCGCCGATAGTGGTGGAAGTCGGGCTGGCGGAGGGCGACAAGTGCCCGCGCTGCTGGCACGTCGAGGAGCTCGTGCCGGGACGGCCCGGCGAGCCCGCGGTCTGTCGCCGTTGCGCCGCTGAACTGGGGGTGGCCTGATGCCCTGGCCGGGCTGGAAATCATTCGGGGAAAAATTGAAGTGGCGGAGCCTGGCGCTCTGGCTCGCCCTGGGGGCACTCATCATAGATCAGGCGTCCAAGCTCGTCATCACGCTGACCATTCCCCAGCATCACGGTGTGATCATCATTCCCGGCTTCTTTAACCTGGTGCACGGTCAGAACTCCGGCGTGGTTTGGGGGTTCATGCGGGACGTGCCGGGCATGGCCTACGTCTTCATGGTGATCCAAGCCCTGGTCTCCCTGGCTATGGTCGCCTGGCTCGGCCTGAGCCGGGATATCAGCAGGCTGCAGCTCTGGGGCTTCGGTTTCATCCTGGGCGGGGCACTCGGCAACCTCGTGGACCGCATCCGCTTGGGCGGCGTGGTGGATTTTCTGGACTTCAAAATCGGCAGCTTCACCTGGCCGACCTTCAACGCGGCCGACACCTGGGTGGTGGTGGGGGTCGGGCTCGTCATCGGGAGCCTCATCATCGCCGAGGTCCGCGCCAAGCGGAAAAAGCCGTAGCGGATCTTCGCCCACCGCGGGCGATCACAGGTTTTTTTTTGACCGGCGCCGAGGGGGGTCTTGCCAAGGTCCCCCTTTTGGTCTATATATTAGGTGGAGGTTGATCCGGTTATGAATTTCTCGCGGTTCCGTTGTCACAGCCATAGCGTATGTGTTAAACTCAATGGTAATCTTGAAAGTGGGTGCGCGGACGGGAACCGGGATAGATCCAACGTTGATGCGTGTTGAATCGCCAGCTGGAAGGGCCGAACGGGCGTTCGCCGAGATGGATACGGGATAGATACAACGGGGATGTGGCGTTGAAGCTCCGGGGATTCACGGTTCTGGTGGAGAATCACCGCGGACGGGATGTACGCCGTTCCCGGTTTTCCGCCACGCTCCTCACCGTCGTGGGGCTCCTGGTTCTGGCCGCTGTAGCCGGCGTCGTCGTCTTCGCTTTCCTCTACATCGCCCGCCTCTCCGAGCACGGGGATCTCCTCCGCCTTACCTATCAGGACATCCGCCAACGGCAGAGCCTTGACCGGGGCAAGGACCAGCTCCGGAATATGGTGGATGAGGCGACGGAAATGGAAGGGATTAACGACGCCGTGCGGCTGGTGCGCGGTTTCCCCCCCGGCCTGCCCGACGAGACCGGCATCGGCGGTCCCGAGCTCGGCCAGGCGATGGTCAACGGCAACCAGCTGAAGGTCGAGATCCTGCAGGCGCAGGCCATACTCAACCGCCAGGTGGCCCAGTTCGACCAACTGGTTCGGCTCACCCGGGGGCAGGAGGACATGTTGGTCCACTTCCCCTCGCTCGACCCCGTGCCCAACGGGCGCAACGTGTCCGGTTTCGGTTACCGGCGTGATCCGATCAACTTCGGGATCGAGTTCCACAACGGTGTGGATCTGGTCGCGTCCTACGGCTCGCCGATCGTGGCCGCCGCCGACGGCGTCGTCGTCGTGGCCAGGTTCGCCGGGGCCTACGGGTTACTGGTGCGCGTGGATCACGGGTACGGATTCCAGACCCGCTACGGCCACTGTTCCT
>JAPLSK010000407.1 GCA_026398675.1 bacterium
GGGAGCATCTCGGTGAAAGACCTGCAGGACTTCTTCGCCGAAATCGAGGAAATCAGCTCGGGGCACACCGTCGAGCTGGTCACCTTCGACGTCCAGGTGCAGCCGGTCAACGGCGAGTACGTCCGGGCCTACCGCCGGGGCGACTGGCGGAGAATCAATCTCAAGGGTGGCGGCGGAACCTCCTTCGTCAACGCCTTCCACTGGGTGGACGAGCACCGCCTCTGGGCCGCGTGCAACGTCGTCCTCACCGACGGCTGCGCCCTCTGGCCCAAGGGGTACGCGGGCCTGGAGCTCATCTGGTGCCTCACCAAAGGCAGACACGCGGTCAAGCCGCCTTTCGGCGACGTGGTCCGCATCGGCGGCGAGAACCGCTGACAACCATGAAAGATCAACGCAAAAAGGGGAAGATAAAACCCATTGGCTTCCTGGCCGCCCCGCCCATGCCGCTTTTTAAGGAGGAAGGGCGGACCGTCCCCGTGGACCCCGGCTCCACGCCCCACTGGATGCTGCTCTTCTCCCGGCTGGCCGTGGCCGGCCTCCTGCGGGAACGACCGATGACCCTGGAGGAGCTGGAGGACCGGGTGAGGAGCCTGATGCGCGAGGCCGAGTTCTCGCGACCGGACGACCTCGTCGGCTTCCTGAAGCACATCCTGTGGCTTCTGGAAAAAGAGGGCCGGGTCGTCGCCGAGGGTGACCCGGTGAAGTACAGGTTCCTGTGATTCAAGGGAAGCAAAACTGACCGACATTGAAGAAGGTCATGGCGAATGCCCGAGATCACCGAAATCGCAAGGCTCATCGTGGTCCGGTTGGAGCCCGACCTGCCCTGGTGCGTCATGGACCCGTGGCGCTGGGCGGAGGCGGGCGCCACCGGCGAGACGGCGATTCTCTCCATGATGAGCTACACCGACGAGACCCGGTCGAAGTTCCTCAACTACGTTCTCCTCGGCTGCACCGTGACCATCTCGGTGTACCACGACGCGTACAAGGTCGCACCCTACCCGGCGCTCCTGCGCTTCGACGAGAAGGTGAGCTTCCCCGTCAATCACCGGAAGCTGGAGGGCCTACCTCGGAGGTTGTTCGAGGAGCACCCCGAACTCCGGGTCCGGGTGTGTCCGGACAGGCTCATGGGTGTCCCGGTGTTGCCCGGCCTGACACAGATGACCCCGGAGCGCTGGAAACCCCTCGACCGGGAGCGCTACCCCCTGGTCCTGGCGCAGTCGTGCACCATCGCGGAGGGGGAGGGCATCGTGCTGGCGGAGCCGGTCACCCTGCTCCACCCGAAGGTGGATTTAAAGGAGCGGGATCTGCGCTGTCAAGCCCCCGGTTTATACTGACCCTGGGGGAGAGTGAAGAAGAGGTGCCTGAATGACCGAGATTATTGAGATGGCGCGGCTCATCGTGGTCAAGCTCGGGGGTTCCATCCCCTGGTGCCTGGTGGACCCGCAGCGCTGGGGGGAGGAGGGGGCCCGTGGCGAGACGGCCATGCTCCACGCCCTGAACACCAGCCCGGGCAACCCGAAATCACCGTCGCTCCGATACACCCTCTTCGGTCACACGGTGACCATGACGGCGTTTCACGCAACTTACACGGGCTCCCCCGTTCAGGCGGGGCTCCGCCTCGACGACAAGGTCAGCCTCCCCGTCGGGTGCCGACGCATGGAGAACGGGCACCGACACTTGTTCGAGGCGCATCCCGAGCTCCGGGTGAGAATCCGGACCAACGACAGAAAGAAGGACTATCCGCTGGTCATCGTGCCGGTGGGCACCCTCCGGGAGGGGGAGGGCCTGGTGCTGGTGGAGTCGGCCGGCTTGCTCCCCCGGTCAATGGGAATCGAGGAGCGGGACCTGTTCTGTCAGGCCTCGGGTATATCCTAGTCTTGTAGAGGGAAGCGTGCCGGGGGGTCCCGGCGCGAGAGTGAGAAAGGCGAAGATGACGAAGAAGAAACTGGCTCTGGTCCTGTTGATTGCCCTCGGCTGCCTGGTTCTGCCACCGGTCCTG
>JAPLSK010000408.1 GCA_026398675.1 bacterium
CCGGGAGGTTGAAGTTGATGCCGGGGGAGTTGATGCGGGGCCAGTCGAACTTCGGGTAGTACTTGTACTTGCGGGGGTCGGCGGTGTTGGTGAGGGATAGGGTGTAGCCGGTGCGGCCGTGGAAGGCCTGCTTGAAGTGGATGACGACCAGCTCGTTCTCGTGGGCCTGGGCCTCGGCGTCGTCCTTCCAGATACCGTCCTGGAGGTTGCGCCGGGTCTTGTAGTCGAAGGCGGCCTTCAGGGCGTTCTCCACCGCCAGACCGCCGCCGGAGACCAGGAAGAGGTGCTTGAGGTATTCGGGCATGGCGATGTGCCCCCAGGTCGCCACGAACTCCGCCATCTCCGTGGTGTACACGTCGGAGTTGGACGGCTTGTTCACCGCCACCCGGCCCAGCTTCATCAGGAAGTCGGGCGCGGTGAGCCTCGGGTGATTGTACCCGATGGGCGAGCTGGCGAAACAGGTGAAGAAGTCGAGAAGCTCGCGGTTTTGGAGCTTGTCGTAGATGATCGCGCCCTTGGAGCGCTCCAGGTCGAAGACCAGGTCGCCGTAGCCGTCGGCCAGCATGTACTTCTTCAGGGTGGGCAGGACCTGGTTGGGGGTGAGGGTGATGGACACGTCGCCTCCTTTTTCAAGAGACCGGCGCGTTGCCGAAGTGAAGGTTTAGAGGGGCGTAATTTATTGATATCTTTCGGTTAATCCGCTCATGGTTCCGCGGGCGGGGCCAAGTCTAACGCGGCCGCTCTACCTTGTCAACCCCGCCCAAAAGGACGTCCCGCCACCGGCGGCGGGTGCAAAAAAAGGCCCCGCGGGGTCCTTCGGTTATCCCACCCGGCCTATCGCTCACCGATGAAACCGAGGCAGGCGTCAATCCGCGCCAGAGTCTCCTCCCGCCCCAAAAGAACGACGGTTTCGAAGAGGCCGATGCCCACCGTGCCGCCGGTGAGCGCCACCCGGACCGGCTGGACCAGCTTGCCCAGCCCGACGCCCAACTCCTCGGCCTTCGCGCGGAAAGCCTCCTCCAGGGCGTCGTGCTCGAGATTCGTCGTATCGAACAGGCGCCGCGCCTCGGTGAGAAAAGCACAGACTCCCTCTTTGCCGAGGACCTTCTTCACCGCCTCGGCGTCGTAGGTTTCCGGGGCGAGGTAGAAGGGGCGCACGTAGAAGTCGTAGTCGCCGAGGAGTTTCGGCCGGTCGCCGATGCGGTCCACAATCTCCACCAGGCGTCCCCAGCCCGCGGAGCCCTCGGCGATGTCGCCGGGGAGCGCCCCGGCCTCGCGCAGGTGGTCCAGCGCCCGGCGGGCCCGCTCCTCGGGTGGGAGCATCCGCAGATGCTCGCCGTTGACGTAGCGGCACTTGTCGTAATCGAAGACGGCGGCGGTGTTGGAGATGCGCTCCGTGGAGAAGGCGGCCGTCAGCTCGTCCAGCGTGTAAAGCTCCCGCTCGGTCCCCTCGTTCCAGCCCAACAGCGCCAGGTAGTTCACCAGCCCCTCGGGGAGGTAGCCCAGGCGGCGGAACTCGGCCAGCGACGTGGCCCCGTGGCGCTTGGAGAGCTTCTGCCGGTCCGGCCCCAGAATCATCGGCAGGTGGATGAAGACCGGCGGCTCCGCGCCCAGCGCCCGGTATAAAAGAATCTGCTTCGGCGTGTTGGAGATGTGGTCGTCGCCCCGCAGGACGTGGGTGATGCGCATGGCGACGTCGTCCACGGTGACGGTGAAATTGTAGAGCGGGTGCCCGAGGGCGACCGACGGCCTGCGCCAGATGATGAAGTCCTCGATGTCCGCGTCGGCGAAGGAGACCCGTCCGCGCTGGGTCGGCTCCACCCAGGCGGTTTTGCCGGAGGCATAGCTCGCTTCGCTCGGTTCGCTCGGTTCGCTCGGTTCGCCAGCGGGGACGGCGAAGCGCACGGCGTAAGGCTCTCCGGCGTCCATTCGCCGGTGGGCCTCCCCGCGGTCGAGGCCCCGGCAGCGGCCCGAGTAGCGGTAGGCCTCCTTCCGCTCGTGCGCCTTATCCCGCTCGGCGTCCAGCTCCTCGGGGGAACAGAAGCAGGGGTAGGCGGCGCCGGAATCCAGGAGCCTCTGGGCGGCTTCCCGGTAAAAGTCGTACCGCTCGCTCTGCAGGTAGGGCGCGCAGGGGCCGCCCACGTCCGGGCCCTCGTCCCAGTCCAGACCCAGCCAGCGCAGGGCCGCAAGAATCGCCCTGAGCGACTCCGGCGTCGAGCGCTCCACGTCCGTGTCCTCGATGCGCAGGATGTAGGCTCCCCCCGTCCCCTTGGCGAGGAGAAAGTTGTAGAGGGCGGTGCGCACGTGGCCCACGTGGAGATGCCCGGTGGGGCTGGGCGCGAAACGAACCCTGGGGCTTTCGGACTGGATATTCATCCCCATGAGGGAACCCCCCACCCCGACCCGTAGGCGCGCCTCCCCCCAGAGGGGGGAGGGAGATAAGGGGCGGACCGCAGCCCGCCCCGTTTTTTGCCGAAGGCATAGCTCGCTTCGCTCGGTTCATCTACTCGCGGACCGACGGACTAGTATCCGTAGCCGCCGCCACCACCGCCATCACCCTGTTCGTGTTCCGTCTCCTGGGCCGCGCCTTCCGCCTCGGCGCTTCGCTGGGCGATTCCGGCCAGAATCTCGTCCAGGTGGTTCTCCACCTCGGCCTGGGCCACCAGTGAATCCACCCAGGTCCGGTAGAAGGAGTTCTTGAAAACCGAAATAAGTCCTGAGCGCAGGCCTTCCAGGCGGCTGCCGTAGGCCAGGGGCGAGGGCTCGGAAACGCTCCCCCCGCGGACGATGTAGAAGCCGTCGCGGTCACGGACCACGCCCGAGAGCTCGCCGGGCTTGAGCTCGAAGGCGGTACGGGCGGCCACGGGGGCGGTGCCCAGGCCGGGGATGTTTCCCGTCCGGGTTATCTGGTCGGCGGAGACGACACTGTCGCCCAATTCAACGGCGGCACGGTCGAGGCCGACCTCCTTCGCCAGGGCCTCTAGCTCACCCGCGTGCCTTTCCGCCATGTCCCACGCTTTCTGGTTGAGCACCTTGGCCTCCACCCGGCCCCGCACATCCTCGAAGGGGTAGGGTTTTTCCCGTGTCCGCTCAGCCACGCGCAGGACGTAGAAATCGTGCTTGAACGCCGCGTCGGGGTCGTTGGGGTCCTCGTGGGTGCGGGTGAGGATGCCGGAGACCTGGCCCGGCTCCAACTTGAAGGCGGCGTCGCGGAACTGATCGAATCGGCCTATCTTCACGTCCACGATGATGGCGTCCTGCGCGAAGGGTCCCGCCCGCAGGACTAGAACGTCGGGGATGAGGGCCGCGGCCTGCTCAAGGCTCTTGCCCTCGGAGAGCGCCCCCGAGAGCGTGCTCTGGAACTTGTCCATGGCACTGAGCGCCTGGTCCATCCGCAGGCGGTTCTCCAGCTCGGGCCGCATCTGTTCGAAGGTCGGCACGTCCGCTTCCCGTTGGATGATGTGCCAGCCGTACTCGGTCTTCACCGGCTCCTGGCTGAAGGCGCCGGATGCGAGGGCGAAGGCGGCCGTCTCGAACTCGGGGACCATTTCGCCGGGCCCGAAAAAGCCCAGGTCCTCGGCGACGACCGCGGGCACTTCTCCGGTCGGGCCGGGGGTCTGGGCCAAGTATTCGTCGAAGATTTTTCCGAACGCGGTCCCGCCCGACGGCGCGCCGTTCAACCGTTCGATGACGGCGGCCGCCTTGGCCCGGGCCGCCTCGACGGTTTGGGAATCCGCGTCGGGCGGGACGGTGAAGAGGATGTGGCGCACGTGGATTCTGCCCGCGGCGGTATCCTCGTCCTTAATCTGCTCGTAGTAGGCCTGCAGGTTCTCGTCGGTGAGCTCGACCCGAGCGTAGAGGTCGTCGAAATTGAGGGCGATGTAGTCCACGGTGGCCTGGGCCGAGGCCATGAACTCCTCGGGGTGGGCGTCGTAGTACGCGCGGGTCTCGGCGAGGGAGAGCGTTATGTCGCCCACGAATGCGCCGTAGGAAATCTGGGTGAAGTCGGCGGAGGCGATCTGGTTGGTGTTGAGGAACTCGGCGCGCACCATCGGCTCCGGAACGTAAACCGCGTCGAAGATGATGGAGTGGACCTTCTCCACCAGGAGCTCGTCCCCGAGCTGCCGGCGGTACTCCTCGTCGTTGGTGCCCTGGTCGTGCAGGAAGGCCTCGTAAAGTTTGGGGTCGAAGGCTCCGTTTTCCCCGTGGAAGTAGGGCACCTGCTCGATGGTCAGGCTGACCTCGTCCTCGGTGACACAGAGGCCCCACTCCACGGCCTTCTGCCGGACCACGTAGTCCTCGATGATGAGCTCGATGGCGTCCTGGCCGGCCTGGTCGCGCATCGCGGGCTCCACGGACGGGTCGTAGAAGTCGCCCATGCGGGAGCGCTCGTTCGCCACGTACCGGCGGAAGAGGCCCTCGGAGAGCTGGTAGTAATCGGAGTACGGAACCTCCTCGCCGTTGACGACGAGGACTATGGGCGACTTCTGGCAGCCGCCGCCTGGGTTGTAGCTCATGCCCCAGGCGAAAACGATGGTCCCCAGAAAGCCGATGATGGCGATCCAGAGAATGGGCTTCATCTTCTCGCGCATGGCGCGCATGACCATCTCAGTACCTCCCGGTTGTGGTGTGACCACTCCAGGCTTCGCGATTAAGGGTTGGTAACCTTCTTAAGGTCAGCGCCGCGCATTATCCCCGTCAGCTTCTGGAGCGGGGCGGGAGACGTATTGTACCACACCCCCGGAAATAAATGCGCTCGTTGGACGACCGCTTTCCGGAGAAAAAAACGCCGGTTTACGTGGGAAAACCGGCCGATAAAAAATCGCGAAAAGCGTTGACCTTCAAGGGAGTTAATGTTATCATACCCCCTTTAAACGGACCCCCGTTCACTCACTCACCCACCCCATCAAACATGACTCTGCGCGAACAGTCCATCCAGAAGGTCTCCGTCGACCTGGAAATGCGCCGGAGCTACCTTTCCTACGCGATGAGCGTCATCGTAGGCCGCGCCCTGCCCGACGTACGCGACGGCCTCAAGCCGGTCCACCGCCGCCTCATCTACGCCATGCAGGGCCTGGGATTGGCCTCCAACAAGCCGCACCGTAAAGCGGCCCGCATCGTCGGCGAGGCCATGGGCAAGTTCCACCCCCACGGCGATGCAAACGGCTCCACGGGCATCGCGGTGGGGATGGCGAGCCACATGCCGCCGCACAACCTCGGCGAGGTGTGCCGGGCCCTCGTGCGCTACATAGACGACCCCGATGTCAGTCTCGGCGAGCTGATGAAGATCATCCCCGGTCCGGATTTCCCGACGGGCGGGGTCATCCTGGGCCGGGCGGACATCATAGACGCCTACTCCAAGGGGCGCGGGAAGTTGACCGTGCGCGGCCGGACGACCGTGGAAGAGCCCAAAGGGCGCGGCCCACAGGGCAAGGCGCGCATCATCATCACCGAAATTCCGTACCAGGTGAACAAGTCGCGACTGGTGGAGCAGATAGCGGACCTGGTGCGATCGAAGACCGTGGACGGCGTGAGCGACCTGCGCGACGAGTCGGACCGCCGGGGCGTGC
>JAPLSK010000409.1 GCA_026398675.1 bacterium
CCACAGGGAGAGGGAAACCGATACGTCGGCTACCACAGCTCGCCCAGGAGGCGGAACCACACCCCGACGAAGCGCAGGGTGTCGAGGACGACGTTCATCTTGCTGACGGAATTATTCGGGTACACGGTGGGGATGGGCACGGGGGCGAGGCGGGCCCCGGCGCGGGCGGCGCGGACGAGCTGCTCGCTCTCGGCGGCGAAGCGGTCCGACCGGGTCATCGCCGCCTCCAGAACCCAGCGGCGTATCGCCCGCATCCCGCACTGGGAGTCTTCGATTCTCGCGCCGGCGAGAAAACCGACCAGGCGGGTGGTGACGCGGTTGGAGAAAACGCGCGCGGCGGGCATTTTCGACAAATCGGCCATGCGGTCGCCGTAGGCCAGGTCCGCCCCGTCGGCGAGTTTTTGCAGAAACGCCGGGATCAGCTCCGGCGGGTGCTGGCCGTCGGCGTCCAGGGTGACCACGGCGCGAAAACCCTCGGCCAGGGCGTAGAGGAACCCCTGGCGCAGGGCGTGCCCCTTGCCGCGGTTGGGCGGGGGGAGGTTCAGCACCAGGGCCCCGGCGTCGGCGGCCTCTTCCGCCGTTTCGTCGGTGGAGGCGTCGTTGACCACCAGCACCTCGGGCAGGTGCTCGAGGACGCCGGAGATGACCGGGGCGATGCGCGGCTCCTCGTTGTAGGCCGGGATGACGGCGAGGATTTTTGCCATGCGCAAACTCTTGTGAAAAGGCGTTACCAGAGTATAGCATTTAAAGGGGGGAGCCGGGCGGTTCCCCACTTGGCCCGCGCCTGGCGGGTTGCGATGACGTAGGGGCGGGTCTTTAGACCCGCCTGCGGGCCGACCTAAACGGCGCGCCGTCGGTCGGCCCCTACGAGGGTGGCGTGCAATTCACATCTCAACCACAGGGGCGGGTTACCACAACCGACACGGGCGACCGTGGACGGTCGCCCCTACGGGTTGGATTCGCGCGGGATGGACGTAGGGCGGCCCCGTGGGACGGGTCCCCTGCGGGCCGCCGCCGCGTTTACGTTCCCAGCCTCGACCCTCACCCTAGCCCGTAGGCGAGCCTCTCCCTGGAAGGGAGAGGGGGATAGGCGGCAACCCTAACCCCGGCAGTCTCCTAAATGTAGGGCGGGGATTTTTAACCCCGCCGTATTCACGTTCCCAGCCTCGACCCTCACCCCGGCCCGTACCTCGCAGGTCTCCCACGGGGAGAGGGAGTTCCACCCCCCACCCTAGCCCGTAAGCGCGCTTCCCCCCAAAGGGGGGAGGGGACATGCAGGCCTCCCACGGGGAGAGGGGGGCCGTATCCCCCTACGGGTGCAGGACTATCTTGCCGCTCTCGCCGGAGGCCATGAGCGCGAAGCCCTTGGCGTACTCCTCCAGGGGGAAGGTGTGGGTGATGGCGGGGGAGATGTCCAGGATCCCCGAGGCGAGGAACTGCTTGGCCTTGTACCAGGTGGTGTACATGCGGCGGCCGACGATGCCGTAGATGCGGGCGTTCTTGAAAATCACCCCGTCGTTCAGGTCCACCTTCACGTCGGAGTCGAATAGGCCCAAGAGGGATACCCGCCCCCCGTAGGCCAGGGCCTTGAGCCCCTGGGCCAGGGCGGTCGGTGCGCCGGAGAGCTCCAGGAGCACCTCGACCCCGACCCCGCCGGTCAGCTCGCGGATTTTCGGAACCGGGTCACCCTCGGTGACGTTGAATACGTGGTCCGCCCCGACCTTTTTCGCCAGTTCGAGCCGGTAGGGCGACACGTCGCTGGCGAAGATGGTGGTGGCCCCGGAGGCGCGCGCCACGAGTATGGCCAGCACCCCCAGCGGCCCACATCCGGTCACCAGCACCGTTTTCCCCGCCACGTCCTCGGCCAGGACGGTGTCCAGTGCGTTGCCAAGCGGTTCCTGGGTGGAGGCCTGGTCCGCCGGAATGGCCCGGTCGTTCTGCCAAACGACCACCTCGGGCACGGTCAAGTACTCGGCGAAGCAGCCGTCGCGGTCCACCCCGAGGATTTTCAGATTCAGGCAGATGTGCTGCTTTTCGGTCTTGCAGGCCCAACAGTGGCCGCAGGGAATGTGGGTCTCGGCGGAGACGTAGTCGCCCACCCGGACATTCGCGACCCGAGAGCCGATCTCGACGACCTCGCCGGCGAGCTCGTGGCCCAGGGTTTGGGGGAGGTTTTTGATGCGTCGGGCGGCCCATTCGTTCCACTGGTAGATGTGCTGGTCGGTGCCGCAGATGCTGGTGGAGGCGACCTTTACCAGGACTTCGTCCTCGGCGGGCGCGGGGATGTCCACTTCGACCAGTTCGGCGCCGGGGCCCGGCTTGAGCTTGCGGACGGCCTTCATCGTCTCTGCCACTTCGGCTCCTTGGGTGGCGGTTTTAAAAATTTTTGGGATAACTTAGTGTTCCTGGACCATCCTTAGTCTCATCTACAAAGCTAGATAAAGGGCTTACGAGGATGCTATCATGTCACATGAACCGGAGGCATGGTGGCAAACAGAGAGTCCGAGGATCGGCATGTCAAAT
>JAPLSK010000410.1 GCA_026398675.1 bacterium
AGGGGGGGAGGGGACATGCGGCAGCCATCACCCGGTCCATGCCACCCTGCTGGGTCTGGTATACTGTTCCGGTAATTACAACGAGGCCCGAACCGTGAAGCAAATCACCCATATCAGGCCGCTCTCCCTCCTCCGCCTCTACCTCCCCCTTCTGTTCACGGCCTGGGCGGTGTTCGGGGTCTCATGGCTCACCGGGCTGGGCGGTTCGCGGGAGCTGACCCTTTTGGTGAGTCAGGTCACCGGCGGCGGGTTCCTCCTGACCTTCGCGGTCCTCATTCCGGTCAACACATTGGTGGGCGTCCTGGGGCTGGCGGCCTTCGCGGCGGTGTACAACCGGTACAACCGGGGCTTGCTGACGCTGGACCTGGAGCTCCTGCCCGTGGAGGACGAGCCGGACGCCCGGCGTCTTTCCGAGGTGTCCTCCCGCAGCCTCAGCCGCCTCTTCGTCCCGATGCTGGTCCTGGCGGCGGTGAACATGGCGGGCACGCTGGGGCTGGTGAGCACGCTGGGCCTGGGCACGCTCTTTTACGGGGAGGAGCCCGGGCTCGATGTGCTGCTGGTGAACGGCCTCGCCGGGACGTTCTTCGTGGCCGGTATCGTCGTGCTCGGGGGGATGCTGGCGGCCGCCATCTACAACCGCGTGGCCGCCGGCGGCGACGGCGTCCGGCTGCAACTGGCGGAAACCGCCGAGGGCGTCGTCCTCCGGCGCTTCGGGCTCCGCTCCCTGGGTTACGCCCTGCCCAGCTTCCTGGCGTTGACCGTCATCGCGGTCGTCCTGGAGCTCATCCTGGGGGCGCTGGCGGGCGGGGACCTCGTCGCCGACGCGCTCTTCTCCGTGGGGGTGGCGGTGCCCACGCTTTGGCTCATGCCGCTTTTCTACAACCGCCTCCGTGGCCGGGGCGGGATCGTATTCGACTTGAAACAGATAGATTTGAACCGGTGAGGGACGCGTGAAGACGTTCGGGCTCGACGGCAACATCGCGGTCCACGTGCTCTGCTCCGCCGCCGGGGTGGCGACCACCGTGGCGGTGGAGAATCGGGGCGGGTTTCTGCTGCTCGACTGCGGCGACGGGGCGCTGCGCGACCTCCTGGACGCCCGGCTCAGGCCCGCGCGGCTGGAGGGCGTCGCCCTCTCCCACGGTCACTTCGACCACGTGGGCGGCCTGCACACGCTCTTGGGCTTTTTGCGGATGATCGGCCGCGAAGCCGCCCTGCCGGTGGCGTACCCGGCGGGCTGCGTCGAGGTAGAGGCGTTTCTGGACCGCTTCTTCGAACTCTACCCCGACGCGCCCTTCACCGTCCTGCGCCTGCCCCTCGGCGACGGCGACGAAACGAAGCTGGACCGTTGGAACCTGCGGGCCTACGCTGTCGAGCACCGCGGCTCCACCGCCGCCGGCGTCGGCGATTCCATCCCCGCCCTGGGCTACCGGGTGGAGCTGGGGGGTAAGGTCGTGGCCTTTTCCGGCGACACGGGGCCCTGCGAGAATCTGCGGAAGCTCTGCGAGGGGGCGGACCTGGCGCTCGTCGAAGCCACCTTGAGCGACCGGGAGCCGCGGCTCGACCCGCGGGTCCACCTGTCCCGGGCGGAGGCGGAGGTTTACGGGCGCCTGGCGAAGCGCTTCGGGCTCATCCACGGGGTCCATCCCGCGGAGCGGGGCGATTGACCAACGCAGCGCGTTGGATCGCAGTATCGCGACGCGATTTTTTTGTGATTCTCACATTTAGCCCCGCGTGCGGTGGCTTTATTAATTCCCGACGCCCCGTTGGCGGCTTCCCTCTCCCCTTGGGAGTGGCTCGCCTGCGGGCCGGGGGTGGGAGCGTAAACGCGGCGGGGTTAGGAAACCCCGCCCTACGACCGCACCACGCAATGAAACCCGTAGGGGCGACCGTCCACGGTCGCCCGCGGGCGGGGACGGAGCCCCGCCCCTACGTCATCGCAATTTGCGTAACATGGCCCGGAACGGTCTCCCTCTCCCTGTGGGAGAGGGATTAAGGGTG
>JAPLSK010000411.1 GCA_026398675.1 bacterium
GGGGCGAGTGTAGCAGGAGCGGGGCTGGAATGCCAGCGGGGTGGAAATTGATCGGGAGCGGGGTAATCAATGTAGGGTGGGGGCTCTGTACCCCGCCCGGTTCACCCCCCTCCCCAGCCCGGCGGCGCGCCGCCCCCCAGAGGGGGGGGGGGGTATACGGCAGCCCTCACCCCAACCCGCGCCTGTCAGATTGAGATGACGTAGGGCGGGGATTTGCCAGGGGCATAGCTCGCTTCGCTCGGGTCCTATCCCCGCCGTTTTCATGCCCCGCCCCTCACCCCCATCCCCTCCCCCCAGAGGGGGGAGGAGGTATACGGCAGCCCTCACCCCAACCCGCGCCTTACAGATTGAGATGACGTAGGGCGGGGATTTGCCAGGGGCATAGCTCGCTTCGCTCGGTTCCTATCCCCGCCGCTTCACCCCTCACCCCAGCCCGTCGGCGCGCCGCCCCCCAGAGGGGGGAGGGGGTATACGGCAGCCCTCATCCCGGCCCGGAGGCGAGCCTCCCCCTAGAGGGGAGGGGAAATTTTTATAGTCCCGAAGGACGAATTCCCGGCAGATTGGTCTTGACATTTACCATCGCATAATCTACCATGTCAGTCGGGAAATAAGCGGGGCGATTGGCTCCAGATCGGCTCATTCTTCTGTTATAATAACCCGCCGAAAACCGGTGAAAGGTAAACCCATGAAGGTCCTGCGCATGGATAAGAGGCACCTGGCCGCCCTCCTGGAGATACTCCGGAGGTGGGGCGAGGTACACGTGCCGGTGAAGCACGGGGTGAACTCCCACCGCTGGGAGCCGTACACCGAACTCGAAAAGGTCGCCTACGACGCCCTGCGCACCGTCATCCCGGCGAAGAAGTACTTCTATCGGCCCCGGGAGACCATGTTCCGCTTCGACACGCGGGAGGGCTACAAGTCGGAGAACACCGGCCTCACCGAGCGCCTCGTCCTCTTCGGCATCCACCCCTGCGGAATGCACGCCCTGGAGACCCTGGACAACCTCTTCGCCGGGCGCTACGCGGACAATTACTACTTCACCCGGCGCGAAAACATCATGATAGTCGCCACCAGTTGCATCCCCGACAAGCACTGCTTCTGCAAGTCCATGGGCACCGACGCCATAGACGAGGGCTTCGACCTGTTTCTCACCGACCTGGGCGACGCCTTCCTGGTCGGTGTGGGCACCTCGCGTGGCGACGACGTGGTCTCCCACCGCCCCGAGCTTTTTACCGAGGTGGACGAGGGGTTCACCCAGCGCTACCTCGAGTTCCGCCGGCGGCGGGAGCAGGCCTACAGCCTGACGCTGGAAATCAGCGACCTGCCCACGATTCTGGACCTGGAGTACGAGAGCCCTATCTGGGACAAGCTGGGCGAACGCTGCTACTCCTGCGGCTCCTGCTCCATGGTCTGCCCGACCTGCACCTGCTACGACGTCCACGACGCGCTGGATCTGACCGGCGGCGGCGCGCGCATGCGTGAATGGGACTGCTGCCTCTTCCGGGAACACGCGCTGGTGGCGGGAGGCCACAATGCATCGTCAGCTGCCCGGCGAAGATAGACTACGTCGAGTGCCTGAAGATGCTCAGGGGGGACAAGGCCCATGCTTAGAGATCAACGGCTCTCGTACAAGCTGGCCAAGAATCCGTACCAGCCGAACCTGGCCCGGATCGTGGCCATCAAGCCCCAGGATCGCGACCACAAGCTCTTCCAGGTCCGCTTCGAAGACCGCGCGATCGCGGAGAGCTTCCGCTCGCGCCCGGGCCAGTTCGTCGAGCTCTCGGTCATCGGGACCGGCGAGTGCCCCATCTCCATCTCCAGCTCGCCGACGCGGACGGGGATAGTGGAGCTCTGCGTCCGGCGGACGGGCCGGGTGACCGGCGCCCTCTTCCGGCTGCCCACCAACTCCCTCATCGGCCTGCGCGGCCCCTACGGCAACGGCTACCCCGTGGAGAAGATGGAGGGCAACGACCTCGTCCTGGTGGCCGGGGGCCTGGGGATGGCCCCGCTGCGGAGCCTGTTGTGGTACGCCCTGGACAACCGCGCCGACTTCAACCGCGTCATCCTTTTCTACGGCTGCCGCGAGCCGAAGGAGGTCCTCTTCCGCGACGAGATGGCCGGCCTCGTCTCCCGGGCCGACCTCGAGTGCCACCTGACCGTGGACAC
>JAPLSK010000412.1:0-916 GCA_026398675.1 bacterium
CCTCCTCGGTGAACTCCACCCCCAGACCCAGGGCGACCCGGTTGACGAAGTTGAAGTAGCTCGCCGTCAGGTTGAGGTTGAGAATCTCCTTGTCGGAGAACCCCTGCCCGCGCAGGAGGTAGATGTCCTCCTCGGAAACCTCGGCGGGCGTGAGGGTCAGCTTGATGACGTAGGCGAGCATGGCCTTGACCCTCTCCGGCAGCTCCACGCTATCGATGTCCTCGGCGAAGAGCTCGACCAGCTCGCGGTCCTTCCAGTAGTGGAGGAGCGCCTCGGCGTGGTGGCGGACGCAGTAATCGCAGCCGTTTATCTGCGATACGACGACCCCGATCATCTCCCGCTCCACCCGGCTCAACCCCTTCTTGGAGAACATGACCGAGAGGTAGAACTCCATGTGGGTCTCGATGGAGCGCGGATCGAGGCTCTGCACCTTCATGATGTTGGATAGCTTGCCCCTCCGACGCTCGATGTAGGTGTAGATTTCCTTGAGCATCGGGTCCGCCTCGGTCTTCTCTAACACCTTGATCCAGGCCATGTCGCTCCTTCTACTCGCGGGTGCGGGTGAGGTCGCAGAAAAGGCTGGACGAATCCACCACGGTGAACCGCGCTTCGGCCCCGAGCCCGCGGGTCAGAACCCGGAACTCCTCCTCCACCACCGTCTCCGCCCGGAAGCCGTCCCGGCAGACGATGACGCCGTCGCCGGTGCGCCCCTCGTCTATCTTCCCCAGCAGACCGGCCTCGGATTGCCGCCGGAACCACTCCAGGCGGTGGTCCCAGAACTCGGCGGCGTAGCTGGAAAAGAGGGCGGTTCCGCCGGGGCGTGTGACGCGGAGGGCTTCTATGATTAAACCACGCCGGTCCGCCCCGAAGGCCGAGACGCCGTTCTGGGCGCAGACCACCACGTCGAAAGAACCGT
>JAPLSK010000412.1:956-1740 GCA_026398675.1 bacterium
ACCGAGTTCGGCGGCGTCCATGCGGGCCAGGCCGATGTTCGGCCCCCCCGCCAGGCGGAGGCTTTCCGGGGATGTGTCTATCCCCACCGCGCGGCGCGCCCGACCGGCGATTCGGCGCAGAATCCTCCCGTAGCCGCAGCCCAGCTCGAGCACCGTATCGCCCGGCCCGATGCGGCTCAGGACGTGCCCGATTTCGGCCTCGAGGTAGCGCTTCACCCGGGGCGGGGCCAGCTCGTAGCACCGCCGGAGCCTCTCCGCCGACAGCTTCTGGGTGTAGTAGCGTCCGGACATACCGGCTCACCGCACCACGGCGAAGCGTCGGTTCAGCGCGGCGGTCGCCGTATCCAGGCGCAGGACGTACACACCCGGCGCGAGCCGCGCGGTGTCGGCCGTCACCCGGTGGCTCCCCTCGGTCAGCTCCCCGGTGAAGACGACGATCACCCGGCGCCCGGCCAGATCGTAAACGTTCACCGTTACGGGCCGTCCGGCGTCGGGCCTGGAGATGACCACGTCGAAGTCTATCCGGTCGTCGGCGGGCGAGGGCCACGGGAGGTCCAGCGAGCTCTCTATCTTCCGGGGAAGGGCGCCCTCGCCTTCGCCCACGTAGACCTCGATGGGGTCGAAGCGCACCCGGCCGCCGTCCGCCGTCTCGGCCTCAACCAGGTAGCGCACCCGGCCCGACGGCGGCTCGCGGTCCAGGTAGCTTCCCTCCAGGCCGCCTATCAGTTCCGGGTGGAGCGGCTCCCAGGGGTCGGGCTTCTCGCCGGAAACCCGTCCCCGGGCC
>JAPLSK010000413.1 GCA_026398675.1 bacterium
GACTTCGGCGCACGTGGCCATCCCCACGCCGGCGGGGCCGCTGGCGAACAAGGGGGCGAAGACGCTCTTCATGACCTCGCGGTCGAGCGGATCGCCAGGTTCCCCATGAGCACGGTCTCGGCGAAGGGGCCGGAGTAGTCAAAGTTCGCCGACGACGGCTTGCCCGTCTTGCACGCCCGGACCCAGTCTTTCTCGTGTCCGCCCTCGCCGCCGGCAACGCGCTCCAGCGTCTTGGCTGGCTGCCGGTATTCCTTCATTCTCGACTCCGGAACCAGCCTCGGTCCGCTCCCGTAACATCCGCACATGAGGAGGCCCTTGTCGCCGATCAACAGGACCCCGCCGTCGTCGTCGCCCATGCGGCGGCCCTTCTCGAGCGCCTCCGGGCGGGGCGGCATCATCCCGCCGTCCCACCAGGTCAGCTTGACCTCCGGCATGCCTTCCCGCGCCGGGAACTTGTAGCGGACGATGGTCGACCGCGGGTACTGCTCATTCTTCGGCTCCGTCTTCTGCCACAGCCCCTGCCAGTAGGTCGAGATGCAGCCTTCCACGCTGATGGGGTACTTCAACTTCAGCGCCCAGAACGCGGGGTCCATGATGTGACAGCCCAGGTCGCCGAGCGAGCCGGTCCCGAAATCCCACCAGGCCCGCCACGTCCCCGGATGGTACGTGGGATGATAAGGGCGCATGGCCGCGGGGCCGATCCACAGGTCCCAATCCAGCGTGGCCGGGACCGCCGGCGTCTCCTTGGGCCGATCCACCTCAACGCTCTGCGGCCAGACGGGCCGGTTGGTCCAGCAATGCACCTCGCGCACCGGGCCGATAGCCCCGTCCCAGACCCATTCGCACATCAGGCGGGCGCCGTCGCCGGAATGCCCCTGGTTGCCCATCTGGGTCCTGACCTTGTGCTTGCGGGCCGCCTCGGTCAGCACCCGCGCTTCGTAAACACTATGGGCCAGCGGCTTCTGAACATAAACGTGTTTGCCGCGCTGAATCGCCGCCAGGGCAATCACGGCATGGGTGTGGTCGGGCGTCGCCACGATCACCGCGTCAATGTCCTTCTGCTGGTCCAGCATGACGCGGAAATCCTTGTACGCCTTGGCCTTCGGATACTTGCCGAAGGTCTTGGCGGCGTAACCCCCCGCGTCCACGTCGCAGAGCGCGACGACGTTCTCGGACTCGCAGGCGGCCAGGTTGCTCCCGCCCATGCCCCCGACGCCCACGCCGGAAATGTTGAGCTTCTCGTTTGCGGCGGGCTTCCCCTCGCCCCCGAGCACGTGCCGCGGAACAATCGTCAGCGCCGCCACCGCCGCCGAGGCCTTCATGAAACTCCGGCGGCTGATCTCCAGCCTCTGCCTCGCCATGTTCGCTCCTCCTTCAAGTCTCCGTTTGCGGCCGGGACCCTCCCCAACACACCGGTGACTATACGGCGGAGGCATTCGCTCGACAAGAGAAGTCCTGGCTCCGTGCCGGGGATCATTACCTCTGACGGTTAGAGCCCCTGGGCACATGTGGCGGGGAGGGGTTCTTCCCCAGGCAGCACCGCGAACTATTACTGCAACGCCGCTTAACCTCGTGCGCGGTGGGTCTCCTGACCCACAGCGCGGCAATTGCCCCCGGGCGGCGAGATAACGGTCGCCGCCGCGCGGTGGGCAGGACTGCCCACCGCGCCACCCAGTTGCACTCACACGAACAAGTGTGACGGACTACTAGCGCACGGAATGTTGCCGATCCCACATACAATCCCGAGTGTAGGACCCTTTGTGTCCATACATCGCCCGAATCCCACATTTTGAGCAGATGGCGGGCGGGGTGCCGTCGGAAGCCCCGCCCCCCCCGAACCCTCGGAAAGTGCCATTTTACTGCGGTTTTTTTGTCCTCTCGGATTGTCCGCCCGATTTGACTTTTGCTGCAAACTGCGGTATACTTCTACCGTGTGGGACGGCGCAGAAGCTTGTGTGGGAGGGTATTCTGGGCCCATCGGGTGACGTCTTCCACATGGGGGTTGACATCCTCAACAGGGGCCCTGCCTCATAGAGGACATGGGAGGGACTAGCCACGTTTACCCGAAAAACACTCTCGATCATACTGACCACCCTCGTGGCGGCGTCGGCCCAGATGGCCCTCGGCGCGGACGCCTTCCACGGTAACCTGACGGTAACCGGGAACCAGACGGACCCCACGGCCGTCATCCCCGGCACTCAGGTGCAGATCACGGTGGCCGACAACCCGCAGACGTACAAAGCGAGGATTCCGAACACCTATGTGCCGGGGACCAGCATCACGTTCGGCCAACTGAACTGGAGCGTGACCTTGGGCACGGGCCTCGACCTCACGACCGGCTCTCCGTGGACGTGGGACAACAGCCTCGTGAGCGGCTTCCCCTACGTCTACTTCTACGACTCGACGTCCGGCGGGGAACGGATTGTCGGCCGGCGGGCCTTCCAGCTTGTCCAGGTGGAGCCGCTGCCGAAGCCGAA
>JAPLSK010000414.1 GCA_026398675.1 bacterium
ACGGTCGCCTTCAACCATACCACCGACAGCACCGCGTCGGCCCACGACATAACCCTCTCCGAGGTAGTGACCGAAGGGCTGATCTGGTCGGAAAATGTTCAGAACATAAGCGGTCCCGCCTTCACCTGCGATACCAGCGCGTTGCCGGTGGTGACCTTCTTCTGGGACGAGGCGGACACCTACTATAACGCCGTCAGCCCGGTGCGATTCTCCTTTGACGTGATCATAGCCAATACCGTCGCGCCCAACCAGGTGCTCCCGGACACCGTCCATCTGGAGTGGACAAGCTGGACGATCGGGACCGAGCAGGTCTCGCCCTACAACCCGGACGCCTACGAGCGGACCGGCGACCTCTCCGATCCGGGTGGAACACTCAACGACTACAACGACGAGGACAGCGATCAGGTCACCGTGCCCGACCTTGCCTTAAGCAAACTTCTTCTGGGGGACGGCAACGCGGTAATCGGCGAGACCTTCCAGTACCGGGTCACCATCACCTTGATCGAAGGGACGATGGAGAATGTGACCCTGGTCGATGAGCTCGATCCGGGACTCGCCTTTGTCCGCCAGGACAGTTTCAGCCGCGACCCCGGCATCAGCATCAGCGGCTTGACCACGCCGATCGTCCTCAACCAGGGAAGAGACCTCGTGTGGTTCCTGGGAACGGTGACCAACCCGCCCGGCCCGGCCCCGAACACGGTGACTATCACCTACACGGTCTGCATCACCAACGAGCAGTACAGCTACAACGGGGCGCAGCTCAATAACCTGGCTTTCCTCCTCTATGGAGGCGGCGGGCCGCTGGCCGCCTCCGCCTCCGACACCGAGGTCTACGAGCCCGACCTCCGGGTGGAAAAGGAATTCAACCCCCAGAGCGGGTTGATCGGGGAAACGCTCACCGTCACGCTTTCCGTCTATCATACCGCCGATTCCACCGCTACCGCCCATGACGTGGAACTCAGGGATATCATCCCCCCGGCCTTCGACTGGGAGAACAACATCCAGTACCTCTCCGGCCCCGCCTTTACCGCCGATACCGGCGCTCTTCCCGCCGTCTCCGTTTTCTGGCCGGAGATCCCCCTCTTCTGGGTCCAGACCAACCCCGCCCGCCTCAGCTTCGATGTCTCCTTCAATTCCTCCGGCTCCGGCGGTGACATCGTCTGGAACACCACCGGGGTGGAGTGGACCTCGCTTTCCGGCAACCCGGGACGGATTTCCATCTGGAATAACCTTGCCTACGAGCGGACCGGCGACGAGACCGACCCCGGCGGGACGCTTAACGACTACCACGACGAGGACGCCGCTCCGGCTTGGTTGTTGGGGACCCCTCCGCCCTCGCCGACGGCGACGTTGACCCCCGCCCCCACGCCCTCGAGTACGCCCACACCCAGCATGACGCCGACCCCGACGGCCACGATTCCCACCCCGATTCCCACGCCCACGCTTCTGCCCGGCGTTAAGTGGTCCCAGCTCCCGGATATGCAATTCGGCTATGATGTCAATTCCTTCCGCTGGGAGATCCCCGGGGAAGAGCAGGGCGTGCGGGTCGCCGACGATTTCCTCTGCACGGACGGGAGCAATATCACCCATATTCGCTGGTGGGGAAGCTATCCGGGCTACTCCGAGGATACGGACGCGCCGGTATCCCCGCCGGGCTGCCCCAATAGGAGTTTCCAGGTCAACTGGTACGAGTACACCCACCCCGGGAGCTTCAGCCGGCCCGGCACGATTCTGGCCTCCTCCAGTTGCGAGGTTTACCGGGAGACGTGGCTCGGGACCGTCCCCGCTTGGGGGGAGGAGACCAGCGGCTGCTGGTTCCAGTACACCGACCAGTGGGAGCACGAATTCCAGTATGAAAGCTGTCTGCCCTGCCCCTTCTCCCAGACCGCCGGCTACTACTATTTTGTCAGCATCGAAGCCGTGTATAACAATCTGTGCGGGAGCAATTACTGGGGCTGGAAGACCAACCTGGACCACTGGAACGACGATGCCGCCGAGAAGTGGACCACCGACGGTCTGCAATGGAGCGACTGGAGTGAGCTCACCTACCGCTGCGGCGGTCATCCACGGTCGGGCCAGACCCTGGACATGGCCTTCGAGCTTCTGAGCGGTCCCTGCTTTACTCCCACGCCATC
>JAPLSK010000415.1 GCA_026398675.1 bacterium
TCTGTTTCGGGCAATACAACCGCGACAACTCCGTCCAAAGCCCTGCCGGGGGACAACCGCAGTCCGTGGGAATGACCGAGCGACTGGCCCAGGGCAATCTGCGGATGTACGAGCAGATGTGGAACCGCTGGGTCGCCGAGATGGGTTTGAACGACCTGAACGAGTCCGGCGATCCCGCAAAGCGCGACGGCAACAAGTATAGAAGCAACTTCAACTTTCTGATGACCTGGAACGACGGCGGCGGCGGCGGCGCCTACATGTCCGCGGACGCCAACGGCTTCGCTTACGCCATGGCGAACCCCACTTACTGCCGCTGGGACCCGCCGTCGGGCGCCACTCCGCATGAACATGGACACGTGTGGGAAGGCACGACCGGCGGCTTCAACGGCAGCAATAGCTCGGGGATGTGGTGGGAGTGCACCGCCAACTGGATGCAGCTCCAGTTTCTCAACACCTACCCGACCGCCCAGAACTACGTGGCCAACGCGATGTATTACCCCGCGCATGGCCGGGATTTTTACGACTCATGGGCGATCTGGGAGGCGGCGCGGGACGATCCGCGCTACGGCGGCTTCTGGACAAACAAGGTCTGGACCGACGCGAACGCGAGCCAGAGAGTGAACGAGTACATCCTGGACCGCATGATCCGGGTGGACACTTCGGGTTCGCCCGACAAGGCCGGCGCCGTAAAGGACCTCTGGGGCGACATGGCCAGGAAGTGCATCACGTGGGATTTCGAGCGGCAGCAGTGGCTTAAAGCCGACAGCAAAGCCGACGACGGCACCGACTGGGAGTTCTACCGGAAGAACCGCACCCCCCTGGTGAAAGTGCCTGGCGCCGCCGGGTGGTACCGGCCCGCGCGCGCGCACGTCCCCGAGGAGTTCGGTTTCAACTTGATCCCCCTCGCCGTGTCGGCGGGATCCATCGTTTCCTGCGATTTCCAGCCGCAGTCCGATCCGGTCCGGCAGTCCGACTGGCGCGCGTGTCTGGTGGCTGTTTCGAACAACGGCGATGCCCGGTATTCCTGCCTGTGGAACAAGGGAACGAACTCGATTACCCTCTCATCGGATGAAGGCAAGCTCTATCTGGCGGTCATAGCGGTTCCGAAGCCGATGAAGATCGCCGACCCCATGTGGAAGGCGTACATCACCGACGCCGGCGTTCAGTTCCCTTACGCCGTCTCGTTCACGAACGCGACGCCGAGGAATGCGGTGTACCCGCGGCCTTCGGTGACAGGAACTACCCACGCCAACGGCGGCGGGTTCAAACAGAACGGGACTACCGTGGATGCCTCGGCCTACGTTGGGCCCAACGCGATGGTATTGAACACGGCACAGGTCCGCGGCAACGCCCGGATCGAGGACTACGCCGTGGTCGCCGGCAGCGCCCAAATCCGCGACTACGCGGTGGTGTCCGGTCACGCGAGGGTTGAGGGAACGGCGCAGGTGTACGGCAACGCCACAGTCAGGGATTGGGCAAGGGTTTTTGGCAACGCCCAGATATATGAGAACGCCAAAGTCATCGAGCACGCCAACTGTGGCGATACCGACAACACCGTTTACGGCAGCGCGGTCATGAAGGGAACGACCTACGTCTACAGCCCCTCGACCTTCCTGGGTTGTCTCATCATGGACGGCGACTCGGCCAACGGCAACTCGGGCGTCGGCGGGAGCAATGGAGTCCACTTCGGCTGGGGATGGGGGCAGGACACCGCCCGCTTCAACCAGCTGACGAACAACAACTACATCTATGCGCGCCACTCCTTTGAGAAGGACAACCCC
>JAPLSK010000416.1 GCA_026398675.1 bacterium
CCATGCGGCGGGGCATCGCCAAGCTGGCCCGCGCCGTCAAGATCACCCTCGGCCCCAAGGGCCGCAACGTCATCCTCCAGAAATCCTTCGGCTCGCCCACCATCACCAAGGACGGCGTCACCGTCGCCAAGGAGATCGAGCTGGAGGAGCCCTTCCAGAACATGGGCGCCCAGATGGTCCGCGAGGTCGCCTCGAAGACCTCGGACGTGGCCGGCGACGGGACCACCACCGCCACCGTCCTCGCCGAGGCCATCTTCCGCGAGGGGATTCGCAACGTCACCTCGGGGGCCAATCCGATGAGCCTCAAGCGCGGGATAGATAAGGCCGTGGCCGTGGTAGTCGAGGGCCTGAAGGATATATCCCGAGAGGTTTCCGACTCCCGCGAAATCGAGCAGGTCGGCACCATCTCCGCCAATAACGATTCGGAGATCGGCAAGAAAATCGCCGAGGCCATGGAGAAGGTGGGCAAGGAGGGCGTCATCACCGTCGAGGAATCCAAGGGGATGGAGACGACCCTGGACCTCGTCGAGGGCATGCAGTTCGACCGCGGATACCTCTCGGCGTACTTCGTCACCGACCCGGAGCGGATGGAGGCGGTGCTGGAGGATGCCGTGGTTCTCATCCACGAGAAGAAGATCGGCTCGATGAAGGACCTGTTACCGCTTCTGGAGAAGGTGGCCCAGTCCGCCCGGCCGCTCTTGATCATCGCCGAGGACGTGGAGGGCGAGGCGCTGGCCACCCTGGTCGTCAATAAAATCCGCGGCACGCTCAAGGTCTGCGCCGTTAAGGCCCCCGGCTTCGGCGACCGCCGCTAGGAAATGCTCAAGGACGTCTCCATCCTCACCGGCGTCCAGGTCATCAGCGAAGAGCTGGGCCTCAAGCTCGAGAACGCCACCCTCAACGACCTGGGCAAGGCCAAGCGCATCACCGTGGACAAGGACGACACCACCCTCGTAGAAGGCGGCGGAACCCAGTCCGAGATCGAGGGTCGGATCAGCACCCTCAAGGCCCAGATCGAGAAGACCACCTCGGACTACGACAAGGAGAAGCTCCAGGAGCGTCTGGCCAAGCTGGCCGGCGGCGTGGCGGTCATCAAGGTCGGCGCGGCCACCGAGACCGAGATGAAGGAGAAGAAGGCCCGCGTCGAGGACGCCCTTCACGCCACCCGGGCCGCCGTCGAGGAGGGCATCGTACCGGGCGGCGGCGTCGCCTACCTGCGCGCCATGGCCAAGCTCGACGGGCTCAAGCTCGAAGGCGACGAGGCCACCGGCGTGGAAATCATCCGCAAAGCCCTGGAGAAGCCGCTCTACCACATCGCCGACAACGCCGGAGTCGAGGGCGCCGTCGTCGTCGAGACCGTCAAGGCCAAGAAGGGCTCCGCGGGCTTCAACGCCTACACCAACGAGTACGGCGACATGCTCAAAATGGGCATCGTGGACCCGACCAAGGTCACGCGCATCGCCTTGCAGAACGCGGCCTCCATCGCCGGACTCATGCTCACCACCGAAGCGTTGGTGACCGACAAGCCCGAGGAGGAGAAGTCAATGCCCGGCGGCGGCATGGGCGGCGGCGGAATGGGCATGTACTAGACTTCGGTTGAACCGGAACGTAGCAAGGGCGGGATATTTCCCGCCCTTTTTCGATGCCCGGCAAGCCTACGGGTATACGATGAGCCCCAGCCAACCTGTCAGGCCCACGCCGGTCTCTATCGGCCTGTCGCCCATCAGGTTATCTTCCCGCCCGGTGCCCACCGAGAGCTTCACGTCGGCCAACAGCGCCAGCCCCGGCGTGAATTCCCACCGCCAGCCGCCGTCCAGGTTCATCTCCCACCAGGCGCGTTCAAGGCGCAGGTCCCAGCTGGACCACTGCCAGGTGACGGGGTAGCTCATCCCGGCGCCGAAGCCGAAGCGCAGGGCCTGCCGCCGGGCTATCTCGTAGTACCGGACGATGCCCAGGGTCATCCGGTTCACCGTGTTGAACTTGAAGTTTACGCCGTAGGTGAGCTCGAGGGCGGCGCCGTCCGAGTCGAGAAAAATTTCCAG
>JAPLSK010000417.1 GCA_026398675.1 bacterium
CTTTTAACATCAACAAAGACCCCAAGCCTTCCGCCCGACCGTGTTCCGCGACGACGCCGGTGGACACTTTACCGGCCCCCCTCACCCCGGCCCCCAACCGAGCCTCTCCCCTAGAGCGGAAACCCAGCCGACGGGCGCTCAGTGCGCCAGTCTCACCCGCTCCACCAGGCCCTTCCCGGCCGGCTCGTACTCCACCACGCACCCCACACCCAGCCCCCAGAGCCTGGACACCCCGAGCTGGGCGACGTGGAAGAAGCGCTCCTCCCCCTCGCCCGGCGCGTCCGCGCCCAGCGGACGGAGGAATACGTAGCCCTTGTTGAAATCGTAGTAGGTGACGACGCCCAGCATAGTTCCGGTGGTTGAAGCGCGCGGTGAAAATAGCACCTCGCGGGGTCGGGGTCAAGGCGGGATGACGCCGCCCTGTGGTAGAATTGCCGGCGACTAGGGAGGAGACATGGACGAGAAAACCGTGCGGCACATCGCGAAGCTGGCCCGGCTGGGTCTGACCGCCGAGGAAATCGAGCGCTTCCGGAGCCAGCTCGGCGAGATTCTGGCCTACGTCGAGTCGCTGCAGGGCGTGGACATCGAAGGCGTGCCGCCGTTCAGCGACATCTCGCCGCCCCGCGTCCCCTGGCGCGAGGACGCCGTGACGAACCCCCGCTCGGCTACCGGCGAGCTCGGCCAGGCCCCGCGGGTCGTGGACGGGCAGATAGAGACCCCCTCCCCCCTGGGTGACGGCTAGTAGCCGAACCTGTTCCGCGTCGCAAGGTTGATGGTGTTCGATAGGTTGCCGCCGCGAGCGGCGCCCCCCGGGTAACAGCAGGTGACGGCTAGTAGCCGAACCTGTTCCGCGACTTGAGGTTGATGATATTCAATAGGTTATTCCCGCGAGCGACATCTCCTTTCGGCGAGGGTCGGTAACGGCTAGTAGCCGAGCCTGTTCCGCGTCGCAAGGTTGATGGTGTTCGATAGGTTATTCCCGCGAGCGACATCTCCTTTCGGCGAGGGTCGGTAACGGCTAGTAGCCGAACCTGTTCCGCGTTGCAAGGTTGATGGTGTTCGATAGGTTGCCGCCGCGAGCGGCGCCCACCTGAGTGAGAACCTGTGATTAAACTCGAAGGCAGACGGGCGCTGGTGATGGGCCTCGGCCTCTTCGGCGGCGGGGTGGGGCTCACGCGCTACCTGATCCGC
Source organism: bacterium (assembly GCA_026398675.1). Lineage (NCBI taxonomy): Bacteria > bacterium. The sequence continues at coordinate 1,192 of JAPLSK010000417.1, forward strand.
CACCGGGCCCGGGTGACGGTGACCGACCTGCGCGAGGCGGAGGAGCTGGCGCCTTCGCTCGCGCTCCTGCGCGACCTGGACGTGGAGCTCCACCTCGGGGCGCACCGGGAGGAGGACTTCCGCGCGGCGGACGTCGTCTTCGTCAACCCGGCGGTGCCCAAGACGTCGCCGTACCTCGCGTTCGCCCGGGAATCGGGGACCGAGCTCTCGTCGGAAATCGTCCTCTTCGTCGAGCGCTTCCGCGGAACGGTGCTGGCGGTGACCGGCTCGAACGGCAAGACGACCACGGCGGGGATGCTGGGGGATATCGTGAGCCGCCACGCGCCGGGCGCCCTGGTGGGCGGCAACATGGGGGTGTGCCTGTTGGATCGGGTGGACGACGCCCCGCCGGGCCTGCCCGCCGTTCTCGAACTCTCCAGCTTCCAACTCGAGGACCTCGGGGAAATCGGCTGGTCCCCGCACATCGCCGTGGTGACCAACCTGACCCCCAACCACCTGGACCGCCACGGCACATTCTCCGCCTATATCGAGGCGAAATCCCAAATTCTCGCGCACCAGACCGCCCGGGACTCGGCGGTGCTCAATGCCGAGGACCCGCAGGTGGCGAAACTGGCAGAGCTGACCCGGGGGTCGGTCCTGCGGTTCGGCCTGGACGGGGTCGAGGGGGTCAACTTCTACCGGGAACCCAGGGGCCCCGAGGACAAGGGTCGGCTGGTGGCGGGTTTCGCCGGTGCGGAGCAGCGGTACTTCGAGCTGGATAAATTCGCCCCGCGGGGCGACCACAACGTGGCCAACGCCCTGGCGGCCTCGGCGGCGGCCTACGCCTTCGGCATCCCGCTCTCGGTGACGGCGGCGGCGCTCACCGGATTCAAGCCCATCGTCCACCGGCTGGAGGAAATCGCCACGGTGAACGGGGTGACC
>JAPLSK010000418.1 GCA_026398675.1 bacterium
GCCGTCGGTCGGCCCCTACGGCATAGCAAGCCCCGGGCCGCGCCGACGGCTCAACCCCCGGCGCCGTTCTGCTCCAGGCCGCGCAGGCGCCCGATCAGCGCCCGGACCCGATCCTCCTCCGCCGCGTCGGGACGCAGCCGGAGGTAAGTCTCCAGGCACTCGATTCCACGGCCGTAGTTCGTCGTGACCCCGGCGTAGGCCATCCCCAAGAGGTAATAGGTATCGGCGTCCTCGGGGCTCAGCTCGAGCTCCTGCTCCAGGACCTCGATCGCCCGGTCGTAGAGCCCGGTTTCGGCGTAGGCCATCCCCAGGGTGTGATAGGCCAGGTGGAGGTCTTTTTTTATTTCCAGGACCCGGGTCAGGTCCTTGACCACCTGTTCGTACCAGGGCTCCTCGACCAGCGGCTCCACGTTGAAACCCCGCCCGCACCAGGCGCATCGCACCCGGGGCTGTGGGCGGGTCGGATAGCTCGCGCGCCGGCAGTACGGGCAGCGCAGGACCCTCTCCTCGCGCACCTCCGCCGGACCATCACCCATCAGAATCCTTTCCCGTTGGGTGCCCGGTGGGCTATTATAGCGGAGTGGTGGACTCACCGCCATACCCAAGGAGGGGACGTGGAATTCCGACCCGCCGGGCCGGCGGACGCAGACCGCGTCCGCGATATCTGCCGCGACATCTGGGAGGGCCGCGACTACCTGATGGGAGCCATTGACCGCTGGATCGCCGAGGGCGGCGTCTACGTGGGGGTCGTGGAGGGCGAGGTCGTCGGGCTGTCGCGGATCAAGCGGCTGGGCGCCGACGACTGGTGGCTCGAGGGGCTGCGCGTGGCGCCGGGGAGCCAGGGGAAAGGATACGGCAAGCTCCTGCACCGGGCCATCATGGAGGAGCTGCGCCGGCGCGCGCACGGGGTGGTCCGCTTCTGCACCGCCGACACCAATCGCTCGGTACCGCTGGCCCGCCGCGACGGGTTTCTTGAAATTTTGAACCTCCCCTTCCTCGACCGGAGCTACGGGGGGGAGAGTCTTGGGCCGCTGGAGGAGGCGCTGACGCGGCACGGCGCCCGGGAGGCGAAGCTCGAAGAGCCCGGCCTCGCCGAGTTTCTGCTGAAGGCCTGCCGGGGGGACTACGCCGGGCTCCTGCCCCAGGGCTGGCACCACCGGACGGCCACGGCGCGGACGATGGAGGAGGAGCTGGCCGGGGCGCGGATTCTGGTCCGGGGCGAGGCCGGAGCCGTCGAGGCGGCGCTGGTCGTCAACCCCAGCACGCAGTATGACGAGGACCTGGACCTGGACCTGGTCGCGGGCCCGGCGGAAGCGGTCGCGCAAAACCTTCTGCCCTGGCTGGGGCCGCTGGCCGTGGAGATGGGGCGGACGGATGTGGGCGGCGCCGTCCCGGAGAGGTTTGTGGGGAAATTCCTCGCGGCCGGGTTCCGGATTCCCGAGGGGTTCACGCGGCAGATGGTCTTCGAGCTGCGCCTGCCGTGAGGTTCCCATCCCCCCTCTCCCAGTGGGAGCGGCTCGCCGACGGGGATGGGGGTGAGGGCTTCCCTACAACAAATCGGGCCGACCTGAATGTCGGCCCCTACGAGGGCGGCACACGATTCACACTTTTAACGTAGGAGCTGACCGACCGGTACGCCCGTTTTTTTCTAAGGTAGCCCTCACCCTCAGTCCCTCTCCCACGGGGAGAGGGAAGCCGCACCGACCCTCACCCTAGCCTGAGCCCCGCGGTCTGCGATGACGT